>JBDGYW010000051.1:0-16527 GCA_039588935.1 Gemmatimonadota bacterium
GATACGATCCGCCGCGAGCAGCTGTGTATCACCGCCCGAGAACGGCATTACCGCGGGGAGCGGTGGACGTTGAGCAGTTGCGTTTATGAATGCCAATGTTCGGCCGTCACCGGTCACAACCGGTGACCACCCGAGTTCGGCTCCAGTGGTCATCACCTCTGGCTCTGCTCGATCCACCGGGACGCGTACTACATGGCGCCTGTCGATGTCCAGTGGGTCATCGCCGGCGTTCCCGGTAAAGACCAACCATCTCCCGTCGCCGCTAAGCTTGATGTACTCGGCCATGTAGTCGCCTGGTGTGAGCAAGAGTGGCTCACCACCATTTGCGGGAATCGAATAGAGGTGAGGCCAACCATCCTCGTAGGAGAGATAGACAATCCGACCCGCGGCGGCCCAATTCAGGTTGGTACCGCCGTGGGTTCTGGGGATTGAGCCGTACAATGTTTCAGGCGCCTTCCAGAGTTGCGAAGCCTCGCCCGTGCTGACGTCCGCGGTCCAGATCTCCCAGGGGCTATGGCGACGTTCGAGGATCTCGGTCGGTGCTCCACCTGACCCCGGAAGCCGCACGAAGGCGAGCCGCGTGCCGTCGGGTGACCAGCGCGGTGAGCGGTCGCGCGAAAACGTGGGGTCCAACCAGTGGATCGGCGTTGAGTCGTTTGTGTAGACGCCGATGAACGAGTGGTCGGTACGGTTGGACACAAAGGCCATCCGCGTTCCATCAGGCGACCAGGTCGGGGATCCATTCCTTCCCCGCGCTGAAAAGAGCTTCTCGGCGGCTGTCGATCCGTCAATGGGTACAGTCCAGATCTGGCCGCCTTTGGTGAAGGTCACACTGTATGGATGGGGCGATATCACCGGCTCTTCACCGTCCCCCAGAACAGTGGGCTCACCACCCTCGAATGGAATGGAAAAGATCTCTACTTTGGGCGGCTCGGGGCTGCTGAGGACATTCACCGGCACATGATCGTCCCAGTTCGATCCGTGATCCCCTCCGCGCACGTACACAACCCACTGCCCGTCAGACGAGAGAGAGATGCTGGTCAGCTCCTGGCCGTCGTCTTCCATGTAGTCGGTCAGGCGCCGAGCCGTGAAACCGGGGCCTTCGGCGACGTAGATGTTGCGTGCACCCTGCTCGTCGAACGCCCACGCAATCCGCGCTCCAGTAGCTGATGCCGTCAGCTCAGTTGGAAAGGGGTACGAACGCACCTGCTCGAATGTGAAGCTCTGGGCGAGGAGTTTCGGAGCGCACACCGTCGCGATCACGGCAGTGAGAAGCAACGCACGGGTCGAGAGACGAACGGTCATGGCGATAATTCCTGGAGTGGGGATGATGGCGGAATGTATGACGTCGGACACGACCAATCTAGAGGGATTGAAGATTGAAGATCTGCAATCATCGCTCTGGCATCTCTTCGTACTCGTCCACATAATTCTCGCTGACCCTTCCCGTCATCCGTGTGCAGCCAAGCTGCAGCGGTACGAATGACCAACCGAAGAGATAGATGCCATGAAGATCAAACATGCCCTACTCGTGACCCTGTTTTTCGTGGTGACCGTCGCGGTAATGGCGGCGCCGACCAATGCGCAGAACCGAATCACGACTCCAATGGAGCATTTCGGTTTCAAGATTGGTGACGATTACCAACTGGCCACATACACGCAATTCGTGTCCTACTGGCAAATGCTGGCCGAGGAATCTCCGCGAATGATCATCGAGGAGATGGGGCCGACGGCAGAGGGACGCGGGCAGTTGATGGCCATCGTAACTTCGCCCGAGAACCACCACCGGTTGGAACACTTCAAGGACATATCTCGGAGATTGGCGCTTGCTGAAGGGCTGACGGACGAGCAGGCTCGTGAGCTGGCCGAGGAGGGCCGCGCCGTGGTGTGGATAGACGGTGGATTGCATGCCAGTGAGGTTCTCGGATCACACCAACTGATCGAGATGTCATATCAGCTGGTCAACCAGAACGATCCAGAGACGCTGAGGTTTTTGGATGACGTGATAATGCTGCTTGTACAGGCGAATCCGGACGGCATGGAGCTCGTATCCAACTGGTACATGCGGGAGCCGGAGCCAACCGAGAGATCCACGAGAGGGCTTCCACGGCTCTACCAGAAGTACACGGGTCACGACAACAACCGTGATTCGTACATGGTTACCCAGCCGGAAACGGAGAATATGGCGCGCATTCTCTATCACGAGTGGATCCCGCAGATCATGTACAACCATCACCAGATCGGTCCTTCGGGCACGATCTTGTGGGCACCTCCCTACGTTGCGCCCTTCAACTACAACTACGACCCGTTGCTCGTCATGAGCCACGACTTGGTTGGTAGTGCAATGCACTATCGTTTCATCGCCGAGGGCAAACCCGGTACCACACTCCGAAACGGGGGACCATTCTCCATGTGGTGGAACGGCGGACTCCTAACAACGCCGTATTTCCACAACATGTTGGGTATCCTAACCGAAACAGTTGGTAATCCGACTCCGATTCAGATACCGTTTGTGCCGGAGAGACAGTTACCGTCAACTGACATGCCGCTGCCGATCGGGCCGCAGGAGTGGCACTTCCGCCAATCCATCGACTACTCTATCACGGCCAACCGGGCCGTTCTCGACTTCGCTTCCCGGTACCGGGAGACAGTGCTCTACAACATCTACCAGATGGGAAGAAACTCGATCGAGCGCGGCAGCCGGGACAACTGGACGCCGCAACCCAAGAGAATGGACCGGCTGATGGAGGTGGTGGAGGCAGACACCTCCATTCCGGAGGGTCCGCAGATGTTCGGTGCGTTGGCCGGGTACTTCTCGCCGGGTGTGCCGGCCGAGTACTTCGATGAGCTTCACAGGCCTGAGGAACGGGATCCGCGCGGGTATGTTCTGCCCGCCGACCAGCCCGACTTTCCTACCGCGACGAAATTCGTGAACACACTCATCAAGAACGGCGTGACAGTACACCGCGCCGCGAGCGAGTTCGAGGCAGGCGGCAGCAGCTATCCGGCCGGTTCATACGTTGTCAAAACCGCCCAGGCGTTCCGACCGCACGTAATGGACATGTTCGAGCCACAGGTCCATCCCGACAACTTTGCATATGAAGGCGCACCACCGACTCCTCCTTACGACAATGCGGGTTGGACTCTGGCATACCAGATGGGAGTGGAGTTCGACCGGATTCTGGACGGGTTCGACGGCCCGCTCGAGAGGATTGACGGACTGGCGCTGACACCGGCGGGACAAGTACGCGGAGCGAACAACGCCGCCGGGTTCCTGCTGAGCCATCAGGCGAACGACGCTTCCATTGCAGCGAACCGTTTGCTTGCCGAGGGGCATGAGGTCTATTGGTTGGAGCAACCGGTCACCGCGAATGGAGTCGAGTACCCGCCGGGCAGTGTGTATATCCCCGCTCGTGGATCGGCCGGTGAAATGGTGCAGAGCATAGCCACGGACCTGGGCCTGACATTCGACGGATTGCGGGCGGCTCCGGGTGGTGATGCATTCAAACTCAAATCAGTGAAGATCGGCCTGTGGGACGAATACGGCGGCTCGATGCCGTCCGGCTGGACCAGATGGTTGATGGAACAGTTCGAGTTCCCGTTCGAGGTCGTGTTCCCGAAGTCGCTTGACGAGGAAAATCTCCAGAGCAAGTTCGACGTCCTCGTTTTCGTGACGGGAGCTATCCCGGCAACTGACGACGACGGTGGGAATCCGATGGCGAGGTATTTTGGCGGGCAGATAGATCCGGAAGCGGTGCCCAACGAATACCAGGACATGCTCGGTGATGTCACAGTCGCCTCGACAGTGCCAAGGCTAGTCGAGTTCCTCGAAGACGGCGGTACCATCATCACCATCGGCAGCTCCACGGTGATGGCTCGGCATCTCGACCTGCCGGTTGAGAATCACCTGACGGACGAGCAGGGCGAGCCTCTAACACCAGATAAATACTACGTTCCGGGATCGGTGCTCGACGTACGTGTCGACAACACCCAGCCACTAGCCTCCGGCATGAACGAGCGCGTTGACGTGTTCTTCAACAACAGCCCCGTGCTGCGCATGTTGCCGAACGCGCAGAGTTCAGGGGTGGCTCCTATAGCCTGGTTCGACGGCGACGATCCACTACGAAGCGGCTGGTCGTGGGGCGAGCACCATCTGAGCGGCGGAGTAGCGATTGCGCAGGCGAAAGTTGGAAGAGGCACGCTATATCTCTTTGGACCGGAGATTCTGAATCGGGCGCAGCCACACGGCACCTTCAAGTTCTTCTTCAATGGGATCCATCTGGCGGGAGCCGACCGGGTGAGGTTGGATTTGACGAACTGAACCTGCCCGCGTTCAACCGCCTACTCGAGCAGAGGAGCGTGCCGAGGATAATCACGCAGTGAGGAGCTACTCGCCCCTCAACACCTCTGCCGGCTGTACCGATGCGGCACGCCTGGCAGGCAGGAGGTTCGCGGCCACGGTCACGGCGACCAAAATGCCGGTGACACTGCCGAAGACCAGCGGATCCAGCGTGTTGGCGTCCACCAAGATGGTGGCCAGAAATTTGCCAGCACCGTAGGCTCCGACGAGGCCGAGCACGACGCCGACGCCGATAATCAAGGCTCCGTGTCTCAATACTTGCCCGAGCACCTGCGCGGGCCGCGCGCCGAGTGCCATCTGAATCCCGATCTCCTTGGTACGCTGGTTCACCCTGTATGACACAACACCGTAGATCCCGCCAACGGCAAGGAGCAGCGCCACGAGCGAGAAAGTCGCGGACAATCTGGACGCGCCGCGGCGCGCCCAGAGGGATTCATCGAGTTCCTGTGACATCGTGGAAACGCTGGCCATTGGCAGAGCCGGATCCATTTCGTGCAGCACCTGGCGGACTGGACCAACAAGGCTCTGAGGGGGTACTGCCGTGCGCATCACTATGGCCGAAGAAGATCTGACCGCGGCCGGAAAGGGCCAATATACTCCCTGACGCATCTCGGCATCGAGACCGTAGTGCTTTACGTCACGAGTTACACCTATGATGGTCTGCCAGGGAGAATCGGGGCTAGGGCGGATGCGCTTCCCGATCGGGTCGGTGTCCGGCCAGTAGCGGCGTGCGAACGTCTCGTTCACGATTACGACAAGAGAGCCTTCGTCGCGCCCGTCCTCCGGCAGAAATGTTCTGCCCCTCAATAGAGTGATTCCCATCGTTTCGATGTAGTCGGATGTCGCACGCCGCACGAGCGTAACGGGCCGAGTGGCGTCGGGATCCTCCGGGGGGGCATCTTCAATCTCGAAGAACCACCCACTGTGACCCCACAGGGGCGGATTGGTAATCGCAGCGGCGGAAGTAACGCCGGGAAGAGCCCGAACGCGCTCCACGTGTGCCTCGAAGAACGCAAGTCGAGACTCATCATTGTCGTACGCGACGTCGGGGAGTGTAACATTGTACATCAGGATGTTCTCGGGAGCGAAACCTGGATCGGAACTCATCAAACCATAAAAATCGCGAACAGTCAAACCGGCCGCGACCAGCAGCACCAGCGAAAGGGCCACCTCTCCCACCACGAGCAAGTCCAGGGCACGTCGTCGAGCCAGCGTGGCCGAAATCCGTGTGGTTGTCGCCTGCAGCGCCCCATTTGCGTTGGATCTTGCGGCATTCATCGCCGGGGCGATGCCAAAGGCGATCGCAGCTCCGACGGTTATGGCGAGCGCAAACCCCAGCACTCGGACGTCGAAAGCAAAGGCCACCCACGACGGTAACGTTTCCGAAGTGATAGCGCGAAGTGCAAACGCTCCTCCCAAACCGAGTGCGGTTCCCAGCGTGGCACCCACAAGCGACAACACCAGGCTTTCGGTGAGGTGTTGCTGAACCACACGCCAACGGCCGGCACCCAGAGCAAGGCGGATTGCGACCTCTCGCCCGCGCGTAAGTGAACGGGCGAGCATTATCCCGGCGATGTTGATACACGCGATCACCAGAACCAATCCCACCGCACCAAGCATGGCGGTGGCGCCGAGACGGTATTCTCCGAGAATCCGTTCCAGAACCGGCAGTACCACCGGGGAGGTGGCTTCGTTCACTGGTCGCTCATCGATTGCATTCTTGTGAATGCGTAGAAGATCATCGCGCGCTTGCTCAATTGTCACGCCGGGGTTCAAACGTCCGATTCCGTTGAGCCACCAAGAACCGCGGCTCTCCTCAGGGTCTTGTGCAAGCGGTAACCACAGTTCGGCCTCGCCGATGAACTCCGCTTCGCGGGGCAGCACTCCGATCACAGTGAAGGGGTTGCCGTCAAGAGTGATGGAACGTCCAATGATGTTCGGATCGGCTCCATATCTGCCTTGCCAAAGGGCCAATCCCAGCATGGTCACGTTCTCGCCGCCGGGCAGGTCTTCTTGTTCGGTGAAGAACCTGCCGAGCGTGGGGTGAATTCCCAAGACCGTTGCTATGTCGTGCGTGACCCTGGCAGCGCTCACCCGGGCAGGCTCGTCGTCGGTGGTGAGGTTCACCTGCGATCGGTCGTAAACCGACATTGCTTCAAACGACGAGTTGTTCTCGCGCCAGTTGAGGAAGTCCAGGTAGTTCATCCCCACAAACTCGAGATTCCATTGTGGGGCAGTCTCATCGAAATTCACCAGGCGCTCGGGTGCAGCAAAAGGAAGAGGGCGAAGGAAGAGGCCGTTGAACACACTGAAGATCGCGGTGTTGCCCGCGATGCCCAGTGCCAACATTCCCACCGCCGTCAAAGTGTAGGTTGGCTGTTTGGCCAGACTACGCACGGCGAACCTGACGTCCTGTAACAGAGACGCAAACATGTGCTTCTTCTTTCTCGAAGGTTTTGAAGGAAGGTGCCGTACATTGAGCTGGCGGCGGAGGCTGGGTCCTACCGACCCCACTGCCTGGCGCCAGTACCAGCGCCGAGTCTCCGCCAGGGAAGCCCCCGCCAGGAGCTTGCGCTGGAATTCTTCATGCAGATCGCCGGCGGCACAGTCCCGATCAACCGCGGGAGTGATCGAGCGGACCAGCCAGGCGGCAAGCGCCGGCGGTTGAGTGTGCTTCGGATTGGTCACGTGGTACCCAGATCGTCGAGAGCAAGATCCTCGGCCATCTTCGCCATCATCGAACGTGAGTGTGCAAGCGCTTTCTCACCAGCGGTGGTCAATCGGTACTTTCGTTTGGTCCGTCCACCGCGGATGGGCTCAGGTCCCGACATCGAGCTTCTCAGGTAACGCTTGGCAGAGAGCCGCTCTAACGCCGCGTAGACGGCTCCGATTGTCACACTTCGATCGGTCCGACTCTCGATGTCCTGCCGGATGGTCATCCCGTATGCGTTGCGCTCGAGCCTCACGATTGCCAACAGGACCATCTGCTCGAACTCGCCCAGAAACGTGCCTTTGCCCATTTCAGATCCTCTTTTGTATTGCAAATGCGAACTAATCAACAAGACGGAGGTGTTGCCATGAATGTTTCACCATGATCATTGCGAGCGAGAAGTGTGGCAGTGATGAACGCAGATTGCTCCTGGTTCATACTCGCGACCTTGAGTTTCTGCCCGTATCTTCTGCCCCCGTAGTTCGTTTCGCAGTCATCCCGAATTCGCCAAGGGGTCTGTCGTCATGGTCCGCCATCTGCTCCTAGTAGTGCTGATCGTTGTTGTGTTATCGTCTTCTGCCTGCCAAGCCCGCGAAGAAGCAGAGGTCGGCAGTGATCTGACTGACCCAGCCGTTCAGCCGAACATCATCGTGATCCTGGTGGACGATCTTCGCTGGGACGAACTTGGAGTTGCCGGCCATCCGTATCTCGAGACTCCGAACATCGACCGACTCGCCCGAGAGGGTGTCTACTTCGCGAACGCGTTTCACGCCGTGCCGCTTTGCTCGCCCAACCGCGCTTCGATTCTGACGGGTCAGTATCCGTCGCGGCATGGAATTATCGACAACGTGGCTCGGGATCGGGTGAGCCACCGCCTGGAGACCTTTCCACGTGCCCTGCAGAGCAACGGCTACGAGACTGCCTTTCTAGGCAAATGGCATATGGGCAATGATCCCACATCAAGGCCGGGCTTCGATCACTGGATGGCCATTCCGGGGCAGGGACGCGTCGTTAACCCCGAGTTCTATGAGGATGGCCGGGTGCATGAGGTAGAGGGGTATATCACCGATGTGTTGACCGATCGTGCGGTCTCGTTCATAGAACGCGAACGGGAGCACCCCTTCTTTATCCACATTGGACACAAGGCGCTGCATCCCGACAGTCATCAACTCGACGACGGTTCTGTGGATCGGGAACGGCCGCGTGCGTACATCCCCGCCGAGCGGCACGCTGGTCGTTACGATGAAACGGTGTTTCCAAGGCGTGACAACGTGATTTCGTCACTTGACGAGCTTTCGGGTCAGCCGGCACTTCGAAGGGCGTTGACCAGAAAGAACTCGGCTGAGATGAATGAAATGTTCGGCCCGATTCTGGATCACGGCACCAGCGAGGAGACCATCCGGCGACGTGCGGAAATGGTGCTGGCCGTGGATGACGGGTTGGGACGGATTATGAGTGCTCTCGAGGGGAAAGGGATACTGGACGAAACCCTGATAGTCTTTACGAGCGACAACGGCTTCTTCTATGGCGAGCACGGCCTCTCGTCCGTAGAAAGACGGATGCCGTACGAAGAGGCGATACGCATGCCCTTGGTGATGCGGTATCCGCCGTCGATCGAAGTCGGTACATCGATCGAAGACCTGGTCGTCTCGGTCGATATCGCGCCGACCGCGCTGGATGTCGCGGGCGTTGCCATTGGCGATCACATTCAGGGGCGCTCTCTCGTGCCGCTACTACAGGGTACTTCCACAGACTGGCGCGAGTCGATTCTGATCGAGTTCTACACGTATGAGAATCCCTGGCCCTGGCTTCTGGATATGGACTACCGTGCAGTTAGAACCGACCGGTACAAGTACGTGCACTGGATGCAGCATCCCGAGGAGAACGAGTTATACGATCTGCATGCCGATCCCTATGAAATGCGAAACCTCATTGATGAGCCCGGAATGAGCGACGTGCTGACTGAGCTTCGAGGCGAACTGGCCGAGTTGGTACTCGACGCGATGGGGATTCAAAGGTAGCAAGCGGTCCGAACGAAATTCTTGACCTTGTCGAAGTCCGGTTCGACATAGGTCTCTGGTGGCAGTCCGGGGATGTCATCCCTGGTATTTACGAACGCCACCAGAGGTTTTTCATATTGAACTGCGAGTCGCACCTCGGATGCCGTTCCGTGGCTACCGGGCAAGGCAACCAAAACATTTGCCGTCAGGACGTTGATGTGGTTTCTGGACGCCAACTCTGTCCCTCTTTCTCCGCTCAGTGGCAGATGTGTGTGGATTGGAATCTCAATCCACGGGTTCGGATAGCCCGGCATTGCTTGATGCCCGCCATCATCCACCGTGCCGGGTATTATCCCGACGATTCTTCCCACTCGCTCGTTCACGGAGTGGAACGCTCGGCAGACGGTCTCCATCACTCCGCCGCCGCCTCCCGTCAAGAGATGAACGTCCTGCGTTGCCAACCAATGTCCCAGAACGGTTGCACGGTCATTGTGAGCGTGCGTACCGGAGCCCATGACGCCGACAATCGGGAGTCTGGTTGACGCTGTGGTTGAGCGGCTCCTGCCCTCAGGGTGCTGCATGTGTACCAGCTCCGGTGAAAGGTCGAGCATTCCAGGTAGGTGGTCCGCTCGCTGAAAACATCAGACACTGCGAGCGTCATCGCAAGCGCGACTCTGGCGCTGGGCTTCTGACGTGTGCATGATTGGATCGATGAAGTTCTCCCCTCACCATTCAATTGCCCGGAGCATCCTCGTGAACGCCACGCTCCTTTGGCTCGGCTGCCGATTTTTTGCGATGGTGGTTGGGTGGGGCTTGAGAACCAGCTTCCCGCTAGCTCTGTTCATTGTTCTTCTGACCGTAGGACTGGCAGTGTTCGATGCCCGGCGAAGGGGGCGACGCATATTGCTGGAAAATCTGGGAATTTCCGGGATACCGGTCGGACTGCTCGCGGCGTGTCCACCGGTTGTTCTTGAATCAATCTGGCTTTGGGCGACTCGGACATGAAGCCGATTTTGGCGGCAGAGTGCATCGAGAAGTCGTTCGGCAAGAGGACCGTCCTGCGCACTGCTGGCGTGTGGGCCACGCCAGGCAAAGTCACGACTTTATTGGGGCGGAATGGTTGCGGAAAGACCACGCTGATTCGCATTACCTGTGGTATGCTGAGACCGAACAACGGTGTGGTGATCTATGATGGAGAGAGAATCACCCGCCCAAGGCTGTGGAGGCTGGCGCGCCGAGGATTGTTCTTCCTTCCCGAGCGAGGACTTCTGCTGCAAAGTCTCACGTGCGGTGAGCATTTCCGAGCGGTTGCGCACCATCATGCCGATTCGCATGTGGATGAGGCAGTAGAGAAACTGAGGGTTGACGAGCTGCTGAATCGAAAGCCACGTCTGTTGTCTGGTGGCGAGCTGAGACGCGTTGAACTCGCAGTTGCGTTCGCACGGCGGCCGCGGTGCCTGATTGCCGACGAGCCATTCTATGGCATCGCACCCAAGGATGCCGAGCTTCTGATTCGCGTGTTTCGTGAACTTGCAGATCTTGGCACCGCAATCATCGTTACCGGACACGAGGTCCGCTCCCTGCTGGCGCTAGCCGACGATGTGATCTGGCACACGGCGGGAACCACTCACGCACTTGGCAGTCCGGAAATGGCGAAGCAACACCATCAGTTTGGGCAGGAATACCTGTCTGGATTGCTGTCGAGTTGAAATGTCTGTGAGTCAATCGGCGAGGACAGACGTGTTTGTTGACGACCAAACACTCAGGGACCTGGACATCTTTCCCGGCTCCGATGGGGCACCGAGCATCCTTGCCAACCTCGACAACACGAAGACCAAGGGTGGGAGCGCCGCTCTTCGCGCTCGGTTCGCAACTCCGCTCCGAGACTCCAAGTCGATCCGCCGCGTTCAGCTTGGTTTGCGCTATCTGATGGATAACACGGTCCGGTTTGCTGTCGCTCCCGACCTTATCGATGATGTCCGCTGGTATCTCGATTCATCGTGGGAGGTGGGAACCTGGAAACGCAGAGGTGTGCTGATACTTGATTCGATTTGGGTCTCGCTGAAGTATCGGGAACTTCTGCAGTATGCAAAACATGGTGTACAGGCAACGCGCAATCTGGTCGGACAGGTTGTCGCCATGATCGAGGCCTTGAACCAGCCTGACCCGCCGCCGGAGGTTGCCGCGCTTACGTCAGAATTGTCCACAATAGTCGATCGTGTGGGGCTGGATGGTGTTGAGAGAGAGGCAAAGGCGTGGCAGATCCTCGAGACAGACCAACGCGTACGAGGCTCGTTTCGTGCAGATCTTCATCGAATGATTGAGATCCTGTTCGAGTTGGACGCTCTTTGTGCGATGGCGGACGCTGCGCTAGAGCGGGAACTCGTGTTCCCCGAGATTGTGGACCATGATGATCTCATAGTGGAGGGTAGCGGGGTTTACCATTTGCTATTGAATCAGCCTGTGGCCAATCCCATCTCCGTGTGCAAGGGTGACAACCTGGTCTTTCTGACGGGCCCCAACATGTCGGGCAAGACTACGTACCTGAAGTCGGTGGCGATCGCAGTGTTCCTGGCCCATACGGGGATGGCGGTGCCGGCCAGGTGTTTGAGGCTTACGCCTCTGGACGCATTGTGCACGAGTCTTTCTCCAGAGGAGAACATTCGGGCCGGCTTGAGCTTCTTCATGGCGGAAGTGCAGCGTGTGCGTGAGGTGGCAGAGTTGCTCGTAGGTGGTAAGCGGGCGCTGGTCTTCTTCGACGAACTCTTCAAAGGCACCAACGTCAAGGATGCAATCGAGGCCTCCCGGCTGGTCCTCCTCGGATTCTGCAAAGCACAGAGGTCCGGATTCGTCGTCTCATCTCATCTCCTCGAGCTTGCCGACGAGCTGCGTGACACGCCATCGATCAGGTTCATGTGCCTGGACGGGCAGATCCGGGATGGGGAGGCGGAATACGGATTTCATCTCAGACCTGGAATATCCGATCGCCGCTTCGGGATGGTGCTTCTCGATAGAGAAGGTGTGCCGAGTTTGTTGGAGTCCCTTTCACGAGGTGAGGCCTAACGAATTCACCTGTCCTCAGAGGCGGCGGCTTTGCGCAGAAACCTCCTGGCGAGCGATTCCAGCCGTTCGTCGTCCCTTTCAAGCGCTTCCGAGAGAATGCGCTCGACGTGTTCTTTCAGCTTCGGTTCCCCCCACCTGTAGCCTGTTGCACGTACTGCGCTTCGTGGATCGCCCTGGTTCCAGCCCTCAATGAGAGCCCAAGCGGCTGCCGCGTCGTAGCCCGGGTCATCACGCTTCGGAAGGGAATAAGTGGGTTCCGGGCCCTCTGCGTCTTCATTGACACACGCTCTCGACATTATGAATGGCTAACTAGTGTCGGTTTACGGCGAAACCCTGGCGTTCTGGGTGAATGTGGTGCAGAATTGCGCAGACTCGCGTAACAGCCCATACAAGGAAACTGCCGTGGCCAGCAATGTTGTCGCGTTCTTCGAAACCTATCGAAGTTTCTTCGAAGGCCTTGCGATCTTTGGAGGCGTCTTTCTACTCACCGGGACAATAGCTGGGGTGCTGCTACGTAGAATCGTCTACGCGTGGGACCCTTCTTCGAAGCGGGTCCCCTCGGAACAACAGGAAACGCCGGCGCGAATTGCGATCGCATGTTTCAACGTCGTGGCGTGGATGCTCGCTCTCATTTGCGCGACCGAAGTCGTAGATCTGCCCAGCATCGCGAGTTTCTTCGTTTACCTGGTGGCAACGATTCTCTTGGCACCAGCTGCGATCGTATTCGCTTCCCTCATCGTCTATTCGTTCAGCAAAGAGGGCAACCAGTTGGTCTCAGGTCTGATTGGTTTCGTGTACCTGCAGTTGAACAAGGGGAAGAGGCGTACCGATCGTCGCGAGTTCGATCTGGGCGACGGCCTATTGGGTGTGGCCGAGCGTGTCTCGCTGCTTCAGAGCACGTTCAAGTTGACTGATGGTCGAGAAGAGAAGAAATCCAACGCTCTCCTAATGAAGCAATGGTTCGGACTGGGCAAGAGAATGGAATGAGGCGAGCTTTCGAAAAGGGCTGCTACGGCAACCGAAACTCTCAAACACAGAGTGAACCAAACGAACAACCAGAGGTACTCATGTTCTGTCACCTAAGGAAGCCACTAACGAGGGCGTTCTCGCTCGTAGGGTTGGTGGGACTCTTTGGCTCCACCATGCCGTCGGAGGCGTGGTGCCAACAACAAGATGCCGGTCTGCGTCCAATGACTTTTCTCGACGTGCAGCATTTCAAGAGAGCTGGCTCGTGGGCGCCGAGCATGGATGGCCGATGGATGTTGTACACGGTGAGCACGCCCAATTGGGAGGAGGCGGAGAGCCAGACCGACATTCATCTCGTCTCACTAGATGAGGGGGTCGTCTCAAACAGGCAGATGACCTTCACCGAGGAGAAGAACGAGACTTCGCCGCGGTGGTCTCGAGACGGTACCTTCTTCGTCTTTGCGTCCAACAGAGATGCACGCAATAACGGAAACCAGAATCAGCTCTACTACATGCGTCCAGATGGCGGTGAGGCTCAACGTATCACCGATGCCGATGACGGTGTGTCCGATTTTGCGTTCAGTCCAGACGGAGCCTGGCTGGTATTCCGGGCAGGAGAGTCGGGCGAGCAACAACTCTGGAGGCTTCCTGTCGACGGCATCACAGAGGCGGAGGTGGAAGAAATCACCGACGAGTCCGCGGGCATAACCCGCTGGGAATGGGCACCCGACAGCAGGAGCATCTACTTCACCCGGCCCGACACTCTCGATGAAGACAACGAGAAGCGCCGGGAGGAAGGGTTCACGGTCGACATAAAAAACATGGTGACATCGTTGTCCAACCTCTGGGTGCTCGACCTGGAGTCCGACTCGCTCGACACTCGACAGCTGACCAGCGATCCCACCATCAGCGTTTCCAACTTCGAGATCTCTCAGGATGGAGGCTGGATTGGTTTCTCTGGTGGCTCGGCCGAACGGTACGAGCGCAACATCACCGGAGCACGACTTTATGCGGATCAATTCCTGATGGAGGTCGGCACCGGGCACATCGAGCGCCTGACGGAAAACTACGAGGTGGGGGAGAGTGGCCTGAGCTTCTCTCCGGACGGACAGTGGATTGCGTTCTCTGCACCGGACGACATGACGCGGTACACGATGACGGACAATCGCGTCTACATCCGCGAGGTGACAGACCGTGGAGGCTCGTTCCGCAAACTCGGCGAGGCGTTTGACGGCAGCGTGAGTGTGGGTTTCTGGTCGGAGGACGGACGCACGATCTACTTCAACACGGGTGTCAAAGTCACTAGCCAACTGCACGCGCTCGACACGCGAAGTGGTGAGGTTCGACAGGTAACCGACGAACGGGCGGCGCTGAGTGTGAATCGCGATGAGGATTCCGGCACACTACTAATTAGCTACTCCGATCCCGTCACACCGCCAACGGCGTTCACGGTATCGGATCTTGATCGCGTGGCAGACCGGTCTCACTGGATTCAGCTCGTTGACGTCAACCCACAAGTGCGCGAAATGGCTTTGGGAGAGGAAGTGGAAATCAACTGGACGTCCACGGACGGAAAGACGGTGGGCGGAATACTAATGAAGCCGGTTGGGTACCAAGAGGGCCAACGGTACCCGCTGGTCGTTGCGATTCACGGTGGCCCCGCTTCCGCCGATGTTCTGCGTTTCAACGGCGGGTATAGCTCGCAAGTCTACGCCGGCGCGGGTTACGCGGTTTTGAAGCCCAACTATCGTGGCTCCAGGAACTACGGCAATGCTCACAGAACCGACATAGTGGGCGACTATTTCACTCTTGGCTTCGATGACATCATGACCGGGGTGGACTACCTGATCGAAGAGGGGATCGTTGACGGGGATCGTATGGGCGCGTTCGGTTGGAGCGCGGGCGGACATTGGTCCAACTGGATCCTTACACACACCGACCGCTTCAAGGCAATCAGCTCGGGCGCGGGGACCATGAATTGGATTTCCATGTATGCTCAGAGCGACGTTCAGCGAAATCGCCAGTTCTACATCGGTGATGATTTCCTCTACGAGAACTTCGAACCATACTGGGATCAATCGCCGCTCAAGTACATCGCGAACGCATCGACACCAACCATGGTTCATGTTGTCGAGGGCGACCCACGTGTGCCGAGTCCACAATCTGTCGAGCTTCACATGGCCCTCAAGAAGCTTGGGATCGACACCGAGCTGTTCATGTATCCGGGGCGTAGCCACGGCATTCCAGGTGCGCGAAATCGCTATCTGAAGGCTGTCGCCGAAATGGCTTGGATGGACTATTACGTGCGTGGGATCGGTGAGAAGTTCGTCTGGCAGGATGTTCTCAAAGCGTTGGAGTCCGAATCCGAATCCGAATCCGAGTCCGAATCCGAGTCCGAGCACTAAGGCACGAGTTTGCACGGCGCACAGTTACCTCACCCGGCGACAACAAGGGCCGCTCCCGTGAGCGACCCTTGTTCGGTAACCTCAGCCATTGAGTTACGTAGTGGTAAGACGGTTTTTAGATAGGTGCTGGCAACCAGCAACGTGAGGATGCTCATGGTCTTCGGCCCAGTCATGCCAACCCAACCAGCCTCGCTCGAAGCTCAGGAGATTGCCAGAGAGATCGAGGATGTGATCGTTCGGTACCAGGACGACCGCCCGCGAACAACACAGACCGACATCCAGCAAGCCCTCCAACTGGCGCAGTCGAGAGCAGGCAGAAGCGCTGCGGCTGCACCTGCCGTCATCGCAACGGGGCTTGGAGTGGCCATGTTGATTGGGGCGCTGACGTTCATGGTGACACGGGGCGGAGAAATTCCGTGGATTGCGGTTTCGTCGATCGGTATCATGGTGATCGCGATCGTTCCGCTGATACTCTTGCTCAAGCGGAAGTGAGAAGAGACCAATGGAGGCGAAAGCGCGCTACGTGCATACCAACCTGGTCGCCAGAGACTGGAGGAGCCTAGCCGACTTTTATGAGCTGGTCTTCGGTTGTATTCCCGTCCTGCCAGAGCGTGACCTGGCGGGGCAGCCGTTAGACGATGCCACAGGATTACAATCAGCTCACATCCGTGGGATTCACCTTCGCCTTCCGGGCGGCGGGGACGAGGGGCCGACACTGGAGGTGTTCCAATACGACACAGTGGAGGAGCGTGCGGAAACCTCCGTCAATCGCCCGGGGTATGCACACATTGCCTTTGCGGTTGAGAACGTCGAGGAAACACGACAGGCTGTGCTGGCGGCTGGCGGTGGTGAGGTAGGCAGAGTGGTTTCTCATGACGTCGCAGGTGTCGGGACGATCACGTTTGCCTATCTGACCGATCCGGAGGGCAACATTGTCGAGGTTCAAGCTCTGGACCAGGTCGGGACGAGGTAGTATCAAACCAGGTTGGTAGCGGTGACGCCGACTCCGACTTCACTCAGATT
>JBDGYW010000052.1:0-16527 GCA_039588935.1 Gemmatimonadota bacterium
ACACCCTCGCAATGGCCCGAACGATCTCCTGGTAAAGCTCTGCACCGTTATTGCTGTTGGTCATCACGGCTGCTCCGTATCCAGCGTCTTTGTGCGCGACGAGGTAGCAGCTGAAACCCGGTGGATTTCCTCCACTGTGACTGAAGTACGTGGCATCGCCGCGCTGCTCGAACATGAGACCCAGTCCAACACGGTCAGAGTTGGTGGGTGTCAACATCACAACTGCGGCTTCCGGAGAAAGAAAGGTCCCGGAGTCGCCGCGTGCAGCTCGTTGAATACTCACTGCGAACCGGGCAAGATCTTCGGCGGTGGTCCACAACCCACAGCAGCCCGATCCGCCCCGTGCGAATGAGTGCCCTGGCCGCGGTCGACCCTGCCCCGTATGCGCTGACGTAGTAAGGCCAGCGAGTGATTTGGGCACCGGTTTCTCGAATGAACTGTGCAACATGCCAACGGTCTGGAAGACGGTCTCTTCAGCAAGCTGAGCAAACGGCTCGCCCATGACGTCTTCGATCAGCTGTTGGACTACCGCATAACCACCGCCTGAGTATCGAGTCTCGGAGCCCGGCACATAAGCCACGCGGACTGGATCCGAGTTAGCGGGTTCAGTGCCATCCAAAATCTGGAGAATCGTCGGAACAGCCTCGCTCGGTGCGTATCCTCTGAAACCGGAAACGGTGAGACCGGCGCTGTGAGAGAGCACACGTCGGAGAGTCACCTTCTCTACTCTCGTGTGCTCGTTTTCCGGAACCTTCCACGATGTCAGTTGCTCGTTGACGTCGCGATCGAGACTCAGGATGCCGTTGTCTACGAGATGGAGTGCGACGGCAGCCGTTATCGATTTGCTGATGGAGGCGGCTTGGAACAGAATCGTTGTCGTTACATCACCGCCGGCGACCGCGTCCCGCACTCCGTACCCCTTTGACCATTCAACTTCGAAATCATTTATGACGGCGATGCTCACGCCCGGCACGTTGTGCTGAGCCATGCGCTGCTCGAGCGTCGACGAAGGACCTCCACGCGGAACATCTGTGGCAGCGAGCCCGTTCTCGACGGCCCGAATTCGTGGATTGACAGACTGTTGTGCAAACAGCGGTGCCGCGATTGCGACCAGCAAAGATGCCGCAACCGTCAGAGCTCCTTGTTTCATGATCTCGCCCTTGTGCTGATGTGAAACAACCGTCCATGTCAAGCGATGTAGCGACAGGTTTCACCACAACCATGCGGCAGCGCGTCAGCCTGCTTCCGCAGCGCAGTCACTGTGCGGTCTGGCTGCTGGTAGTGTCTGGACACCCTTCCCCACGTGCGCTGTACACCAATCGTCTACCGGATCGGCCCGGACAGGATCTCGGGGGAGGAAAGGTGAAGCCGAAGCCAATCCTTTGGTGCCTCCGTGCCCCCCGAGGCAGGCGGGAATACGAAGGGAGCGTCCGTGCTGGCGAAGTGTGAGACCTGGACCCGCAGCAGCCAATTGGAGCTGTCGAACTGGGCCTCTCGGACCTGGACTTCGAACCCGTCATAGGGGAGAACGGCCTGTCGCAACATCTCCTGGCCGTTGATTCCGATAGCGGCCAAGCTGTCGGCGACGGCTGTGCTCCACCCCAGGCTGTTGGCGGTCCAATCGAGGATCAGACCCGATCTCCAAAACGACTCCATCGACTCGTCGTTTTCGAGCACTCGCTCGGCAAGATATGACGAAACCTGAAGCTGATAGATATCCGTTCCCGCGGGGCTGAGGAAGAGATCCAAGATTGGCAGACTGATATCCGGGCACCTCACGCCAATGAACACGTACCCACCCTGCCTCTTCAGGCGGATTTCACACGGGTCACTCCCGGGAACAGTCACGGCGTCCCCCCACTCGTCAGCCTCTAGAAACCCGTCCACTTGGACTTGCTGAAAGTTGCTTTCTTCAACCTGCAGCGGCCGCCGCCACTCCTGGGCTGCAGCTGGCAAGACCTGGATGAGAGCGAGTGATACTGATGCGAGTAGAAACCTCATCGTGACACTCCTTCCGTACTCACGGCACGGGTCAACGCTTCGCTCATAACACGTAACGCCCCACACGAGTCACCCCGTGCGAAGGACTCCTTCACGTCGTGGAAGGGCATCATCTGTGCCTCGCTGCCTGAAATCACAAAACACATGCCACTCTTGACCGTAGGCCGCGGACGAAAGCTCATGCTGACTTTGTAAGGTGTCCGGATATGGGATGCGGAGTTGCAAATTCGGAGAGCAGCGACTGTCTGGGGTGCTGCGGTCCATGATCGAGACCCAGTCACACGGCCTGCGCTAGCAGCGTGAACCCGGTGGAGGCTCTCGCACAGGAGTGAATGGTGCACCGATCCTGACATTCGCTCGTCATTGGTAGGCGAAGCGGCTGGCCGCTCGCGGCGGTCGCGGAGGCGTTCTCGGGTCGCACAATCAGTGGTTGCGGCCACAGGACCATCGAGGGAAGATTCAAGGTCACGAGCCCGCTTGCCGAGACGCTGTGCAGAGAGTCGGGTTCGGGTTGGTGCGTGGACGGCGATTGGTGGTGCCGGCGGACACACACTCTGTTGGCGTCTCGGGTCCGGCCCTCTCGCGCCGCACGGGTACCACTCAGAGGGGGCGTACATGGTTCCGCCCGGAACAGTACGAATTGGCAGCCGGACCGGCGGCGCTCTTTTGAGCGTGTTGATATGGGGAACAGCAGCGGCCGCCATCCTCCTTCTCGTCTTTTCGATACGCCGCGGAGGATCGTCTGAAGCCACTGGTGGCGTAAGCGAATCCGGACAGCTTGTCGAGGCCGCTCAGGCCGCCGATCCGAACAAGATCCAGCCAGGTCCATATCGAGATCACATTTCGGCCTTGGAACAGCGTCTGTATCGCGAGTCACCCGGCGGGTTCGATGATGCCACTCAGGTCTCCAACATCGCCATGACTCTGAGCATCGCGGTTCGGGGTGACGGACGAGACCCGCGACGGCAGCGCGCATATGGCAGGCTGTTCGACTACGCAGGGGTCGTGAGCGCGCAGGCAGACGTCGGGTACACCACTGCGAACCTCGTTGACTTGCGTGCTCGGTGGGAACAGACACGTGACGCGGTGTTCGTGGACGCGCCGTGGTTCTCGCGGTCGACCGCAACTCTGACCGCCGCGCAGACACGGGTGACACCAACCGCCAACCCAGCGGTGGTGAGGCAGCTAACCGATTTCGCGAACGAACTCGAGGGCCTGATCAGAACGGGCCGCCGTGCAGCCATGGCAATCCCCGAAGCCGGCGTCGACGCCGCTCTCAATACGAGTGACGCTCGGGAGACCGAGGAACAGTGGCGCTCCTGGTCGAGTAGTTGGGAAAGACAACTGCAAAGCACCATTCGGTACGGTCCGCAGTCGCTCGGTTCCAACCCCGACATCAACGTCACGCTTGCCTATCAGGAACTCCAGCAGGTATTGCGAGAACTCCGGCTCGTGTCCACAACAGCCGCAACTACCACAACCATACCGTTCAGGTACGAACGGGATATGCACTTCAACAACGCCGCACAATTCCTTCAGTCGGCGCGAGAGTACCTGGCAGTGCATGATCGGTGAACCCGCGGGTAGGCATCGCCTTCTGGTTAGAGTCCTCCGCGCAGCCTCTCCAAGACAACGTCCATCGCTTCTTTCCAGGTCGCAATACTTTCACGATCGCTCAGAATCTCCAAGCCTTGTCTGGTGATGCCACCCGGTGTCGCCAGGGAATCCAGTAGCGCTGACAGCTCCTGTTCCGGCCGCGCCAGTCCCATTTCGGCAGCACCGCGCGTTGTCTCCAGAATGAGCGGACGTGCAATCTCCGGCGGTACTCCTGCCTCTTCCGTCCATGAGACTGCGGCGTCGAGCAGGGCGTACAGCCAACCGTAGTACGCGGTGCTTACGCTGGCGGGAGTGAATAGAGCCTCGTCCGAAAGTACGTGTACGTTGCCAAGGAGTTCGAACAGGCTCCGGGCTCGTGTGTTATTGGGATAGAGCAGAGTCGGGCTGCGGCAGATGGCCGCGCAGGTGATCGGCATCGCACGCACAGTCGTAGCTGGCGACACGGCCGGCTCGAGTAATGCCACAGCCACACCCACGGCAGTCGACACAACGGTGTGGTCTGGTCGGAAGGTTACAGACTCGCATGCCGCCACAATGTCATCCGGTCGCGTCGAAACGAGCACCAGGTTTGTACCGTCGGCGACCGCCTGATTGTCATCCACCGCGGTGGCTCCGAACTCAACGGCAAGCGACTCGGCAAAATCTCCCATATAGCGCGAGAGTAGGATCTCGAGGCTGGGTTCTGCACGCTTCAGTCCCTCGACAAGATACGTAGCCAGGTGTCCAACACCGATGATGCCAACTGACTCAATCACGACTCACCTCCCCCGCTATCTCGACGAGTTCCGCTAGCATGTCCTCGACGCGAAGGCACACTGTCACGCCCAATTCCAATAAGTCGGCGGTCACGTCCTCAGGCATGCTCGAAGCGCTGTCCTCAGGAATTCGATTCAACTTCCCGCCGATGAAGATCGGTTTCTCCAACCCTATGTGCGCCATCGCGCGCCGAAGGTCCTGCACATAGTCCAGTGCAACACCACAGTAGGTACTCACGGCGACAAAATCAGCCGCCTTGGCTCGTTCGGCCACGTCTTCCGGGTCAGTTGATACTCCGGCATCGATCACGTCGACATCGAGATGCACCAGCACCGTTTCAACCAAGATCTTGCCGTATTCGTGTACGTCCGTGCAGGTGACGCACGCCGTGAACCCAGCGCCGCGAATCGTAGCCTGGTCGGACGGTGCAAGCGCTGCTACCACACCCTCTCCATGTGCCTCGAGTGCAGCCACCGTGGTGGCGCGGACGACCGGAGTCCTCTTGCGCAGCACTCCTTCGGTGGGCTCTCCCGGGCCGTACAGTTCCTCCAGGCGTTTGGCGCCGACACGACGGATTGACAGCAGCAGCTCGAACGGGTTTGTGGTGTCGATGCCTGCTTCTCCCAATCCCTTCAGAACATTCTCCTTGAACTGCCGTCCGCCCTCGACGAGCCGGATCGCAATTTGATCGGCGGCCTCTAGATCGAAGAGGTTGTCGAAACCACTAGCACGGTCGGCCAGTCGATTCGCAAAGAGGTGCGCGTCCACGATCTCGTCGATCTCGGGAATCCGCAATGCTTCAGTCACCGGCACCGGATTGAGGCCGTGGCCGGTGGGCAGATTGCGCTGTGCGCACGCATCCACCAGTAGGTAACTGGCCAGGTTCGCGTAGTTCGCGACTTCGCTCGCAACGAAGCTGGTGGTATTGCCATAGACCATGCTTCCGGGAGTACGGGTCGCGCGAGCCAGAGCGCGTTGGAAGGCCAACCGTGTCATAGGATCGGAGTAGACGTGGCCATAGCAGTGAGAGACATGCCCGCCAATCAACTCGTCCACGATGTAACGCTCGATCAGTACCGCCCCTAAGGCGCAGGCCATGTCGCAGAACAGAGCGGCGAAACCATCATCCAAGTTGGAATGGATCAGCACTTCGACCGGCAGAGCAGCGCATAGGGCGATCGCCTTGACTGTTTCAGCGGTGGTGCCGACATCGTCGTGCCAGCGCGGCATGCTGAAAGTGAAGTACTGCCCCAGATTGCCGATGCTTGTCGACCCGGCCTCGAGGGCAGCGATCGTATTCTCAACGGCAGCCGGAGTGCCGATCACGAAGTCGCCGAAATGAGGTGCGGCAGGCGCACCTTGGGTGAGTGTACTGAAGGCCTCAGGCGTTTCCAGGATCATCCCGGTGCCGCGGGGCATGTCGGCTCGGGACGCAGCTGGGTAGCCCATACTCCAATCCAGACAGATACCGTAGCGATCCACTCGGTAGCCCGCGTTGGCCACCCGTTCGTAAATCTCGGCATACGCGCGGCAGCTCTTGTCAAAACTACGGAAGCCGAACTGAGCGTGGAACATGAGTGCTTCCTCAGCCATCCGCTGGCGCTTGTAATCACTCTCGGAATGAACCCCGTAATTGGAGAGAAATGGGCAGGACCCCACGGTGGTCACCTGTGCCAGCCGCCGGCCCTCGGCAAGCAACTCGGTGGCGTCGGGCAGCTCCTGCTCAGGCAGGATGAAAGAACGGTCTATTCCTGACATCATTCGACTCCCTCGTGCGCCGTTCCAAACTACGCACCGGGGGCATGTCCTTGCTAGACGCCGGTGGCAGTGCTATTGACTCCCTGCGCAAGCACTGTGAGCGACGCGGGATGGGGATCGTTGCTTCCTTAATGAGTCCTGCTGATTGATGTTGCTGTAAAGCGTTCGTGCGTATCGGTCCACCGATTCCTGAGGGAGCCGATCACATGTATGAGACGATGACAACAGAACGCTGAGACGTGCTAAAGATGCTGAGATCGTTCGGCTGGACTCGCTCTGCTCGCCATGAGGTGACATCGTGCATTACTGACCTCGTGTCAGACGTGGGTGGCTTCGTGCTCGAGTCGCAGCGTTTCTCGAACAAGGCACTGATGCTGCGAATTCAAGTTCCCGCTCGCAGGTGTGTCGAGTTGGCCAGCAGCATCGCCAGCTGTGCCGTGAATCTCGACGGCCAGTCCGTCGCGGCAATTGAGCAATACGTGAAAGGGGAACCGGGCACAGAGGGCGTCATCACCGGAACATTGCACATGGGGTTTGTGCACGACGAACCGGATCTTCGTACTGAGACATCGGCAGTGCCCGGTTGAGCAGAATGATGCCGTGCAGCCCATGAGGAATACTGATAACTTATGTGTTATCGGAGGGGCAATGTCCGCTTCCAACCACACCCCGGTGACTTTCAGCCGTGAAGAAGCCCAGCAGATCCGGGACCTGATGGGCACGCCTCATGCCCGTGTATCCTGCCCGTTATGTGGCGAAAAGTTGGAGCTACAAGGGCCAATCGCAGGCGACGGCACGATGGGCCCGATATTCCAAGTGAGCTGCAGGCCTTGCCATCGGAGTGCGATAATCACCGAAGCGCCGGGAACCCGCCGGCCGGCGGGGTGACTTTTTTCGTATTGCACGTATGATCGCACGCGTACTCGAGTGGAAGAAAAGAGCCGGCGTTGCCTTCTGGCGAATCGCCGATAAGAGGATCCCCAAGGAATGGCTGTTGCTTGCAATCGGGGGGGTGGTGCTGCTGGTGTACGTCTTTGTGCTGTTCTTCGGGACGCGCCCACGCAAGTAGTGATCGTCGGGTCGGCCGAGCGTGTTTCAAATGCTTTGGGGCGTTGACGAGTGGGGTGGTCATCACCGTGTCGCTCGGAGGTTTCCATGAAACGTGTCACTTGGTCGCTAGCAATCTCCCTCCCCTTGGCTGGCCTCTCTGTGAGCTGCGCAGATGACCCGCTGACCGGACCCAATGCGGTTGCGGACAATCTGGGGTTCAACCCGGGAGAGCTGCCTGTGAATGCCGCTGCTGCCTTCCCAGGCGGGATCGACCAGCTTCTGGAGAATGGAGATATCGAGAGCGGCATGGAGGGAATCTGGTGGACGGGGCGTACAAGCGGTTATGACATTGCCGCCTCAACGGAGCACTTTGTGTCGGGCGCACGCTCGCTGAGCATCTCGAGCGAATACGATCATGGCGACGACAACTTCACCTTCTGGGCCCAGAGCGTGCGGCTCGAGAATCCGGCGGGCCTGAAGTTCACGCTGAGTGTGTCTCTCAAGTTGGAGGACGTTGCCGGAGAAGGCATCTCGATCGCGATCCGTGGTGATGACACCGACCCCATTCGCGGAGCAGCCGAGGCGTTCGCCAGCACGCAGGGTATAGTGAAGGTCGATGGAACATCGGACTGGACAACCCTTGATGTGGATCTACAGGACATGCCCAATGATGTAAGGGTCGTCACCATCTACCTGATCTACCTGCCGCACTCAACTGGAACCGTCTACTTCGACGACGTGAAGTTGTCAGTCGGGGAGGCCACTCCAATCGTGAGCCTGCAGAACGGGGCGGTCGAGGACGGAAGCTATTATCCTGACTTCTGGTGGCATGGGGGGTATTCCGGCTTTGATTTTGACTGGTCCACCGATTTCTCTGTCTCTCCCAGCCATTCACTCAAGATCATTGACGCTGGCGCGGCAGAGTCATCGTTTGCCTTCTGGGCCCAGTCATTCAAGGCGGTCAACTTTGTGCGCGGAGCAATCACCCTAGCCGCATCGGTTCGATTGGAAGGCGTGACCGGAAACGGTATTGCCATAGCCATCCGCGGCGACGATACGGTCATGCCCTCGGGCAGCGCTGAGGTATTTGCCACCACCCAAGGAGAGATCCAGATCAACGGCTCTCAGGAGTGGACTGAATACAGTGTGACACTGCCCCATGTTCCGGTAGAGATCAAGAGTATCACGGTGTATCTAATTCACCTACATGGCACGCAGGGAACGGTCTACTTCGACGATGTCTCGCTCGAATCGTCCTGATCGATGTGATGGCTGGTGGGTCCAGGATCCAGTGAACCTGTGACCGCGCTCGCACGCGAGAACTAACACGAAGCAGATGAACTGTATAGGATTGATCATGTCGCATCATTCACGAATGCCAATACTGGTCACGGCCGTTGCCGCTGCCACTTTCCTAGGGTCGTGCACCTCAGAATACACCAGTTCCCTCACCGGGACGGAACGCGATCGTGTCGACACGCTGCAATCCGGCGGGGTTGCTCGAACGTACGAAGTCCATCTGCCGAATGATTACGAAACGGCTTTGTCCCCCGTCGTGATAATGTTCCATGAGCAGGGTGGAAGCGGATTCGGCATGAGATATCGCACCGTGTTCGATGTCGACGCCGACTTGTACGATATCGTTGCCGTCTATCCAAATGCGACGTCCGACTGGGCCTACGGCTGCGGGTGCACCGAGGCGGATACTACTGGTGTGGACGACGTCCAGTTCGTGATTGACCTGATCGATGAATTGGATGCCGACTACGGGATCAACCGGGATAGCGTATTCGTGGCGGGGTATGCCGAGGGTGCGTTCATGGCGCAAAAGGTCGTCTGCGACGCGACAGACTCGTTTGCCGGCCTGGCAACGGTGGCCGCCACGATGCCGGTTCCGCTTGCCGAAAGCTGCATGCCCACTCGTGAGATCCCCGTATTGATGATCCAAGGCACGGAGGATGAAGACTTCCCATGGGATGGAGCACTGGACTTGGGGCTCGCGTCTGTGCTCGCGGCGGACACGGCTGCGCAGTTTTGGGCCACAAACAACGGCTGCGGCAACCGGTTGGAGGGCGTGTACCTGTATAGGGACACGTATTTCGGCTTTGACGTGTACCGCGATGCCTTCGACGCATGTCCGGTTGATGGTGACGTGGTATTGCTCCGGATGGACGAAGCCGAACACGGATGGCCGGGTGTGGACTTCTCTGCCACGTACGAGGTTGGCCAGTTCTTCGTGGGAGCTTGTTGTGGATCCGGCACTCCGGCGTTTCTGCCACGGCAATAACCATTTCGCCCGACCTCAGTGAATTCGAAACAACGACCTTCGGGACGCCGTTGTATGTGATGACCATGGGTTGGGGACCATGCCGTCATCGTGGTCGCGTACCGATCCTCCACTCTACCGTGGGTAGTACTCGATGGACACAGTTCTCAGCGACATCCGATATGCGCTTCGCACGATCCGCCGCAGTCCCGGGGTCATAGTCGTTGCGGTGATCTCGCTCGGCCTCGGCATCGGTGCGAACGCGAGTCTCTTCAGTGCGGTCGACGTGTTCATGTTTCGCCCGCTTCCGTATGACGAGGCCGAGCGCCTGACACACGTTTACAGCACCGTGCCTGCGCGCGGCTGGACTTACAACAGCGTCTCGATCCCCGACTTCCTGGATCTGCGCGAGCAGAGCCAGACGATGGACATCGCAACCTCGTACGGTCGGGATTTCAACCTATCCGGCGGTGACCAGCCTGAGCGGATTACCGGCGAACGAGCCAGCTGGAACTACTTCCGCGTGCTGAGAATCACGCCCGTCTTGGGTCGTTTGTTCCTCGAGGAAGAAGAGCGAAACGGGGCCCATCAAGTTGCGATCATCAGCAACGGTCTGTGGCAGCGACGTTACGGAAGTGACCCCGGGGTCATCGGCACCAATGTCGAACTCGACGGAGAGTCGTACTCCATCATCGGCGTCCTGCCGCCCAAGATCCGGGTTTACGAGCGGCGAACCGAGATTTGGACGCCAATCCCGATCACCGGAGAGGAATCTCGCGGCAGTCACTTCCTGTCGCCGATGGGGCGACTCGCGGACGGCGTGACGATCGAGCAGGGTAACGTCGAAGTCTCCACCATCGCCGAGCGACTGGCTCTGGAGTACCCGGAGACCAACGACGGGTGGGGCGCCGGCGCACGCGATCTCCACCGGCGGATCTTCTCCGAGGAGTTTCGAATGGGCAGCACGATCGGGATGGTCGCGGTCGCGTTCGTGCTATTGATCGCCTGCGCCAATGTTGCCAACCTGATGCTGACACGGGTAGCCGGCCGTGGACGGGAATTGGCGCTCAGATGCGCAATCGGGGCGAACCGAATCCGCATTGTGAGCCAGCTGCTCACCGAGGCAATGATGGTGTCGTTGCTGGGTGGACTTCTGGGGTTGGGGCTCGCGGTCTTTGGCATCCGCGGCATCAAGTCCCTCATGCCGCCGTTCTTTCCGCGTATAGATGACATCATGCTAGATGGAAGGGTGCTGCTGTTTACTGCTGTGATCACGGTTGTGACGGGTATCTTGTTCGGGCTCGCGCCGGCACTGCAGAGCTCGCGGCCCAACCTCACTGAGTCACTGAAGGAAGGGGGCCGCGGAAACGTCGGGTCGAAGGGTGATCGTCTCCGAAAGGTCTTGGTGGTCTCGGAGGTGTCCTTGAGCCTCGCTTTGTTGGTTGCGTCGGCTTTACTGGTGAAAGCGTACCTCAGCTTCCAGACGGCGGATTTCGGGTGGGAAGAAGAGGAGACGCTGCTCACTTTCCGGCTTGCGCTGCCGAACACCGATTATCCCGACGGTGAGTCTCTGACGGAGTTCTACCGCCAGCTGCTGCCTGGCCTGGCCTCGATTCCGGGCGTCGAGTCTGTGGGTGGTACCACTATGCTTCCCATGCAGGGGAACAACAACACCTTCTTCGAGGTCCCGGGCATGGAAACCCCCGATCTGGAGCACCGCCCCCTTACCGAAGTGCGGCTGGTGTTCCCGGGGTACTTCGAGACCATGGGTATTTCCTTGATGCGCGGCCGCGCTTTGACCGATCAAGACCGCACCGATACGCGGCCGGTTGTTTTGGTCAATCAGGAATTGGTAGACCGCTATATGCCTGGCGAGGACCCTGTGGGCAAGCAGCTGGGCGCTGTCTGGGGTGAGACCCGCACAATCGTGGGTGTTGTGGAGAATACGCTCGACGTAGATCCGAACGCGAGACCCACAACGTTCATGCCAGTGCTTCAACGCCCGCAATCTGGCATGTCGTTCGTGTTGCGTACAGCAGGTGATCCGTCGTCAGTGGTCGAACAGTTGCGTGCAGAGGTGTTGAGACTGGATCCCCGACTGCCGGTGTACGGGGTCCGGAGCTTAGAAGACCACGTGAGCGAGCAACAGGCCGGCAACTTCATAATGGCGAAGATCATGGCGGTGCTGGCCGTAGTCGCTCTTGTGCTAGCCGTGGTGGGTGTCTACGGGGTTATGGCGCATTCCGTCTCCCAACGCGCTCAGGAAGTCGGCATTCGTATGGCGCTCGGCGCCGGGCGAGGGAGCGTGCTGGGGATGATCCTACGGCAAGGTACAATGTTGGCGGCAATCGGGATTGGCGTCGGGCTACTCATCGCGGCGGCTGTGGCACGGACACTGTCGATCTTCCTGTTTGGGGTGAGTCCCTACGATCCGACTACGTTTGCCACGGTTGCGGTGCTGCTGCTCTGCTCAGGTATCGTGGCTACGTATTTCCCCGCGAGGCGAGCCACGAAGGTGAATCCGGTGGAGGCGTTGAGGAGCGAGTAGTAAGAAGCAGCGGCAGAAGTGCAGGGGGGGAGGGGCGCAGATTGTCTGTGGCAACTGCAGCTTCAGTTCTGCAATCAAGAGTCTTACGCGTGCAGCTCCTCTCCTTCTCCTTTGGCCACGATCGCCGCACAAGTCAGGTCGCCGAGTACGTTGATGCCCGTGCGGAACATATCGAGGAACCGGTCCAAACCAACCACGAGGGCGATTCCTGCCGCGGCCTGAGGCCCCATGCCGATGGCTCCCAGCACGATCAATGTGGTAACGAGCGAGCTGCCGGGAACGCCCACGCCGGCAACGGCTGCCATGGTCGAAGCAAAGATGATCGTCACGTATTCTACCGGGCCCAGCGGCACACCATACACCTGAGCGATGAATGCTACGGTGAGTCCCTTGTACAGGGCCGAGCCATTCATGTTGAGAGTCGCTCCCACCGGCAGCACAAAACTGCGCACCTCCTTGGAGACGCCGAGGTTGTGTTCCGCAACCTCGAGGCTCACGGGAAGCGCCGCGTTGGATGAAGCGGTGGAAAAGGCCATCAGCGGGCCATCTGCCACGTGTTTCCAGAAAGCGCGCACTCTCACACCAGCCAAATGAAGTGCCAGCATGAGCACTCCGAAACCGTGTAGCAACTCGCCCACTATGATGAGCACCGAATAGAGTAGGAGCCCTCGCAGCAGCTCAATGCCAAAACGAGCCATGGCTCCTGCGATGAGAACGAGTACGGCGTACGGCGCGAGTTTCATGACCCAGTGGATGATCACTCCCGACGCCGCATTCACTCCTTCCAGGAATGCCACCATCGGCTCACGTTTTGCCGGTTCCAGCACCGATGCGGCCGCGCCAAAGACGAGTGTCGCAAAGATGAGTGGAAGCAGGTTCATGTCGGCCGCCGAGCGGATCGGGTTTCGGGGGATTATCTCCACGAGCTGATCTGTCAGCGATACGTCCTCGGCAGTGGCAGCGGACACATCCACATTCTGTTGGTATTCCGCCGCGATACGATCGCGCACGTCGGGATCGAGCGAAGCTCCCGGTTTGACCAACACGCCCAGACAGAGCCCGATTGACGATGCGATCACAGTGGTGATCAGAAAGTAAGCCAGAGAACGCGTACCAATCCGGCCGAGGCGGCGGATATCGCCAACAGAGCAGGTACCGACAAAAAGGCTCGCCACCACCAGAGGGACCACGACCATGCTGATGAGGCGAATGAACGCCGTTCCCAGAGGCTCGAACGCCAGGACGAAATTCCTGGCGCCATCCGACTCGGACGCCTGGACAGCCACACCCACGACCGCGCCGACCACCAGCCCCAGTAGGATCTTCGTTGTAAGCTTCACGTCGTGTCCTCGAGGAATCGCCCGTGGGCTTTCAGGTAGGGAACAAGGCCACCTGCCTTCAGAATGCCGAGTACAAACCGAGGCATCGGGCGAGCAACCAGTTCGGTGCCGGCGGTATCGTTTATCACGGTGACTCGGTCGGCGTCGAACCGCACTGCGAGTTCATCACCTTCGTCAATTCCAGACGTGTCGCATTCTACCGGCACCAGACCGTTGTTGATTGCGTTTCGATAGTACGTTCGAGAGAAGCTCTGTGCCACGACCGCAGGAATGCCCGCTGCCTTCACAACGGTCACCGCCACCTCCATCGCCGACCCACACCCGAACGCCTCACCCGCCACTAGGATGTCGCCTTGCTTCACTGAGGCAGCAAAGTTCGGATCCACCGCCTCGAGGAGCCAATGCTTCAGTTCGTGCGGGTCGAGGCTCTCCTTCTTCCGGCTGGAGGAAACGATGTAGTCTGTATTTACACGATCTGGAAAACGACGTGCGCGGCCAGTCAACGCGAAGATCACAGCAACTCCCGGGGATCGACGATGCAACCAGCGGTGGCAGCGGCGGCACAGGTGATCGGGGACGCAAGGTGGATGGTGGCGGAGGCCTGCCCCATCCGTCCTCGAAAGTTCCGGTTTGCGGTCGACAATATCCGCGCGTTGGGTGGAGGAACGGGTACCGAAGTCCCGCAGCAGGGGCCGCAGCCTGTCTCTGTAACTGTTGCACCCAGCGCCTTCAGGCGGTCCAGCGAGCCGTCGCCCTCCAAAGCAGCACGTACGTGTGTCGTCGGAGGCGTAGCCACGACCGTAAGACCATCCGAGATCCCACCCCCAGCTTCGAGTACTGCAAGAGCTTCCCGAAAATCGTCGGCACAACCACCACTGCAGGTGCCCAGGAACACCCAATCAACTGCAGTTCCGAGCATCTCGGACACCGACACGCCGTTGGCCGGTTCGTGGGGAAGGGCGACGAGCGGCTCCAGTAGAGAACAATCGATCCGCAACTCGGCCGCGAATTTGGCGGTCTCGTCCGAGGACCAGTCTGGTGCGGGGAAGACCCCGGTCTTTGCGCCCGTCTCCACCGACATATTGGAGATTACCAGACGTCCTTCGATCGGAAGTGCATCCGCCACAGGTCCTATGAACTCGAGGGCCGAATAGGTTGCCCGTTCGGAACCGAGCGTTCGAACAACCTCGAGGCCTATGTCTTTGACTCCCACTCCGCGAGTTGGCCTTCCTTCGAGTAGCACGCGTATGGTTTTCGGCACACGGAGCCAGACGTTGCCGGTGAGAAACACCGCGGCCAGATCGGTTGAACCGATGCCGGTCGCGAACGCCCCCGCGGCGCCGCACGTGACAGTGTGGCTGTCGGCGCCGACGATCAGTTGACCCGGGTGTACTCTGCCGGTCTCGAGAGCGACTTGGAAGCCGATACCCTCGCCGACAGGGAGCAGCTCCACTCCTTGCGTCGATGCGAATGTTTCCATGCGGGCGTGGTACGCACTCGTCACCTCGGAGGTGGGAGGTGCGTAGTGATCCCGAGACAGGATCACGCGTTCGGGGTAGAGTACCGAGCAACCGCCCATCTGCTCAAAAAGATCGATCGCCATTGGCGTCGAGCCGTCAGTGCCCAGTACTAGGTCGGATTGACACAACACGATGTCGCCGACCCGGGCGTTCGTTCCGGATTTTGCGGACAGGATCTTCTCGGCGAGAGTTCGGCCCAAGGTCAGGCCCCTATCAACGCATCCAACGTCCTGTCCACATCCGACATTCGTATGTCGCCCATGTGCCCGATTCGAATTGTGTTTGGCTTGTAGGCCCCCAGCCCCACCGCGATTTGGATGCCGGCCTCGAGGACGTGCTTCCGAATACGTTCCGGTTCGACACCGTCAGGTACAGTCAGTGCTGTAAGCGTTGGGGAGCGTTCTCTGATATTCGACCCCACTAGGCCGTACCCGAACTCTGCCGCTCGCTCGCGAACTCGGTTGGCCATTGCCGTGTGCCGGTCGAACACCGACTCCAAACCCTCCTCGTGGATCATCCTCTCGGCCTCCAGGAGCTGGAAGACCAGGGATATGGGAGTAGTGCCCGGCGTTTCAGGGAGTGCACGATTCATGATCTGGCGTATCGCCTCGAAATCGAGGTATGCGCGAGGCATGCCGCCGTGCTCCGCGAGTGCCCAGGCTCGCGGCCCCACCACCGCCAGAGCCAAGCCGGGGCTGGACATGAGACACTTCTGCGATGATGTGACGGCAAAATCCAAGTTCCACTCGTCGAAGAGAAATGGCACGCCGCCAACCGAGCTGATGCCGTCAACGAGTACGAGCGCTCCGTGCTCACGAGCTACCCGCGCGACCTCGGCAACAGGGTTCAACACACCGCTGCTCGTGTCTGACTGCACGATTGTCACTGCCCGAACGTCGGAGTTGGCCTTCAGTGCCGTTGCGACCTCCTCGGGTTCGATACTCCGTTCCCAATTCGTGCCCACCCTTACCACATTCAGCCCGTAACGTTCGGCAAACCCGGACCACATCTCGCCAAAACTGCCGTTACAGCAGGCCACCACCGTATCGCCAGGAAGGAAGAAGTTCACGATGGCGCCTTCCATTGCCGCACGGCCGGTACCATGAACTGGCAGGATATCTGCTGTGGATGCACCGAAGAGCGGACGCACCCTCTCCACCAGTTCTATCAACGCGGCCGAGAACTCCGGTGTTCGGTGATGGATGACGCGAGTGCCTGCCTGAAGGACACGTTCCGGGATGCGAGTGGGCCCAGGCGTCATGAGTAGAGGAGGCGTACCTTCGCTCACTCCAATACCCCTTTGCTTCTCAGTGTCGCGTCGATCTCAGCCTTGAAGAGTTCACCCGCCTTGATCGCTTCGATGCGTTTCCTTTCCCTCTCCTCCAGAGCTTTCACAAGCTCGAGGACCTCGGCAGCGTCTTCTCGGGGAACCACGGCCAGGCCGTCGTCATCACCCAATATGATGTCGCCTGGCATGACGACCGTGTTCCCGCAGGAGATTGGGACATTTACTTCTCCCGGGCCGTCCTTGTCGCTGGCTCCGGGTGACACGGTTCGGCTGTACGCTGGAAACTCGAGTGCCCTCAAGCCGTCCACATCGCGAATTGCGCCATCGACAACAATGCCGCCGAGTTTTGCACCCGTTGCGGTGTGCCCCATGAGTTCACCGAA
>JBDGYW010000053.1:0-16401 GCA_039588935.1 Gemmatimonadota bacterium
CGATGTTGAATGATGGTGGACATTTCGACTGCGGTGCCGGTCTCCCCCAAGCTGTCCACATTAATCGCTCACCCATCCCCTACGGAGCAACAAGCTCCTGGCGAGCAAAGTCTACTCGGTCGCGGAACTGCCGATCTTCTCTCATGCACCGCTCTACTTTGTCGAGGCTGTGTATGACGGTCGAATGATCGCGTCCACCAAACGCTTGGCCGATCTCGACTAGCTGCATGCTCAGGAGATCACGCGCGAGGTACATTGCCACTTGACGAGGAACGGTCAACGTCTTGGTTCGCGCTTTGGAGCGAAGTCCCTCGGGAGTGACGCCCCACCGTCGTGCGACAACCTCCTGAACCCGATCAACACTTGGCATCGAAGGCGATGCATCGGGGCCGGTCGGCCCATGTTTGATCTTGTCGACCAGGGCTTCGCGAGCCAGATCGATAGAAATCTCTCGGTGCTTCAGCGACGCGAACAGTAGCAGCTTGATGATGCAGCCTTCCAGCTCGCGCACCGAGCTGCGCACATGTTCGGCAATGAACCGCAGAACGTCATCTGGAATGGCTAGTTCGAGATGATCTTGCTCTGCTTTCTTGCGGAGAATCGCGATTCGGTGCTCGAGGTCCGGCTGCCCAATATCAGCGACCATGCCCCATTCAAAGCGGCTCACCAGCCGCGACTCGAGCCCTGGGATTTCCTTGGGCGGACGGTCCGACGTGAGAACGATCTGTTTGCCTGCTTCGTGGAGGGCGTTGAACGTGTGGAAGAACTCCTCCTGCGTCATCTCCTTGCCCTCGAGGAAATGAACGTCGTCCACCAGGAAGATGTCGACGTCTTCACGGTAACGCTTGCGGAACTCCGGCATCTTTCGACCGTGAATGCTCTCGATAACATCGTTGATGAACTGTTCAGCCCCCATGTAGGTGACGTGACTCTCGGGCTTCCGTTCTAGAACAGCGTGCGCCACCGCCTGCATGAGATGCGTCTTTCCGAGCCCGGTGGCGCCATAGATGAACAGTGGATTGTAGGTTCGTCCGGGAGCTGCTGCCACAGCGTGCGCTGCTGCAGCCGCAAGTTCGTTCGACTTGCCGATCACGAACGTCCGGAATGAATAGCGTTCATTGAGGGGCCGCGTTGAACCGGAACTCGGCGATGCACCAATTGTACCGGCGGGGGCAACGAAGAAATCCATCTGAGGACGCTGCGCGCGTTCTTCCTGTACTTGAAATACGATGTCGAGCGGCGTGCCCAGTACATCCTGAGCAATCCGCGACAGCACAGAGGCGTGCTTCGATTCGTTCCACTCCACGGCAAATTGGTCGGGCGCACCCACGATCAGCCGGCCCTCACTGAGCGCAATGGGTTCTACCGGCTCGAGCCAGGTGCGCACAGTTGCGTCGGGGAGGACATGTCGCGCTTCCTCAATTAGACGCTGCCACGTTTCTGCGACTGATAGTTCCATCTATGGCTGCTAGGTGGTGGGTTATACTCAAGAGCGACCGATGTTATCTCTGGGATGTGGAAAAGTCAACCTTGCCCTAGGTACAAGCTGCCACTAGCTTACACGGCCGCAAGTGAGGGAGTGGGATGAAACCGACATATCGGCCGCGAAACCGCCGCCGCAAAAACAAACATGGGTTCCGCGCTCGCATGAAGACGAGGTGGGGGCGAGCGGTGTTGAACCGGCGCCGCAGGAGGGGCCGCAAGAAGCTAGCTGTGTGCGTGCCTACAAAACACGCACAGGTTTGACTTCCGAGGGCCATTCCCGGAGTCGGCGTCTTTCGTTAGCCTCAGAAATTCAGAAGGTGGTAAGAAGTGGGCGCCGCCACCGAACAAAAACGCTCCACATCTCATGGCTTCCGAACGGGCTGAAACACGCCCGATTGGCAGTGGTAGTTCCGCGTTTCGGCAACACAGCCGTAGCGCGAAACAAGCTCAGACGGCAGCTTCGGGAGATAGTGCGAAGGCGTCTCCTGCCGTCACTCATGCCGATCGATCTGGTAATCAGCTCCCGGGCCGCGGCATATCGGGCCCAGTTCAGAGAGCTGGCCGCCGAGCTGGAGCAATGGTTGTCTTCCTTCAGAGAATCTCACGCTGGCCACAACGCGTAGTGATGCTCGTGATTCGCGGTTACCAGTTGCTGGCATCGCCGTTTCCGTCTCCATGTCGCTATTTCCCGTCTTGTTCGGCGTATGCGCTGGAGGCAGTGGACAAGCACGGGACGCTGAAAGGTGGCTGGCTGGGCGTGAAACGGATCTTACGTTGCCATCCGTTCCATTCTGGTGGCATCGACCCGGTTCCTGAGTGAGTAGCTGATGGATCGAAAAATAGCACTGGCCGTCGGCCTAATGCTGTTGGTGGCGGTAGTCCCGTCGTTGCTGTTTCCGCCGGAACGCCCCACCCCCCCTTTGCAGGAGACGTTGCCGCCGGCTGATTCTGGGGCCCAACAAGGCGCCCAGGAGTTGCCTGTAGACTCGGGCCCTGCCGTCGTACAGCAGCCTGCGGTGGCTCAAGCCATTCCGGAGCCCCAGGCTCCTGTAGCCGAAAGTGTGGCCGAAAACCTGGTCTTCGTAGAGTCCGATCTCTATCGCTTTGTCTTTTCCAGCCGCGGGGTGCGACTGGTCTCCGCAACACCGAAATCGTACAACACTTTTGCACCAGGCGAATCCGGCCCTGCGCAACTTATCCCAGAGAACTCTCAGTTTCTCACGTACGATCTGGTCTTCGGCCGCGATACGGTCTCATTGGCGGATTGGGACTTCGAGCCATCGCGCACTCGGTTGGATGTCACGGCGCCGGGTGCACAGCTCGAATGGATAGCCCGCCGCAACGCGGCAACTGTGCGAATCACTCAGACGTTCACACCCGATGAGTATTGGTTTGACGTTGCTGGCGATTTCTCGGGCATCGTGATGGATGCGGGGCTCGTGCTGGTAAGCCTCGGCCCACGGCTGCGTCTCGTCGAGGCAGACAGCGTCGCGGACTTCAGGACCTACGCCACCGTTGTCAAAGACAGATCAACCGAGCGAACGAATTTCAGCTCTCTGGATCCGGGCGAACGGACCGTCCTCCCGGGTCCGTTCGAATGGGTTGCGATGAAATCCCGCTACTTCGCGTCAGTTGTCCTGACGGTCGAGGAAGGTGAGCCGCGCATCGGCGGTGCTGTGATGACCGGCAGAGTGCGTACCGGGCGGCACGAAACCGAGGCCGATCTGGTTCTCACGCTGCCTGCACCGGGCGGGCGGTTCAGCCATTCGGTGTACCTAGGGCCTCAAGAATTCCGACGCCTGTCCAGAATCGGCCACGACCTTGAGGATATGAACCCTTACGGGTGGTTCCTGAGGCCGATCATCCAGCCGATTGCCAAAGTGGTAGCGCTGATCCTCGTGTGGATGCATGAGACGTTCAGCCTGGCGTACGGATGGGTACTCGTGTTGTTCGGCCTCGCCGTGCGCGTCGTACTGTGGCCGCTGAATCAGAAGGCTATGCGGTCGAGCATGGCTATGCAGGCAATCCAACCCGAGATCAAGGCGGTTCAGGACCGCTACAAGCAGGATCCGCAGCGGCTGCAGCAGGAAACGATGAAGCTGTATAAGGAACACCAGGTGAATCCGCTTGGTGGGTGCCTGCCGATGCTGATCCCGATGCCCGTGTTGTTCGCTCTCTTCTTCGTGTTCCGCGAGACAATCGAGTTTCGGGGCGTTCCGTTCCTGTGGTTACCCGATCTCTCCCGAGCGGACCCGCTGTACATTGTCCCGATCGTAATGGGACTATCGATGTTCGGCGTATCTAAGCTAGGACAGCTCGGCGTGCCACCCACGCCTCAAACCAAGATGATGGTCTACTTCATGCCCGTGATGTTCACGGTTCTTTTCATGAAGTTCTCTTCGGGCCTCAATCTCTACTATGCCGTTAGCAACATCGCCAGTATCCCGCAGCAATGGTTGATCGCGCGGGAGCGATTGGCGAGAGTTGGGCAGCTGCCAAAGAAGAAACCGAAGCCCGATCCGTAATCTCCGCATAACTTTCCTCTATGCTAACTGATGTCATCGCTGCTCCGGCAACTCCGCTCGGACAGTCGGCGATTGCCGTGGTCAGGCTGTCCGGTCGAGGCGTCCATCAGGTGGCAGCCTCCGTTCTACAGCCGTTCCAGACGGAACCGGCCCGTACCGCCCGCAAGTCGAGAATCGTGCATCCCACCGATGGCGAGCTTCTGGACGAAGTCGTCTACGTGTCTTACAGCGGTCCGCAGTCCTATACCGGCGAGGATATGGTGGAGATCTCCACGCACGGCGGCCTGTTGGTGCCAGGTGAGGTCTTTGCAGCACTGCTGAGGGCGGGGGCGCGAGAGGCATTGCCAGGCGAGTTCACGCGTCGTGCTCTCCTTAATGGCAAAATCGACCTGCTTCAGGCTGAAGCAGTCGGTGATTTAGTGGCGGCGACGACGCCGGTACAACGAAGAGCTGCGTTGGGCCAACTCGATCGCGCTCTTTCCGCCAAGATCACCGACCTGCGAGAACAAGTACTCGAACTCGAGACGCTCTGCTGCTACGAAATCGATTTTCCCGAAGAGGACGGTGGGCCGGTGGCTCCAGAGAAAATAGCTGCCGCGATCGAGAGGGTTCGGGGCTCGCTAACGGCGCTGCTGGCAACCGCTGACGCAGGCGAACGATTGATAGATGGCGCCCTTTGCGTGATTGCCGGACAGCCAAACGTGGGGAAATCTACGCTCTTCAATGCCCTGCTTGGATCAGACCGCGCAATTGTAACCGACACGCCTGGAACGACACGAGATGCGATTGAAGCGCCGGCCACGTTCGACGGCTACCCGTTCAGACTGGTCGATACGGCTGGCCTCCGAGACATCGCAGGAGCCGTCGAGCGTTTGGGTGTTGAGGTCAGTCGTCGTTACCTCGACAAGGCCGACATCGTGCTTCACTGTAGCGAAGCATCTTCTGAAATCGCTGACGCGACCGACTTTGTGCAGGGCCTCGGCAAGCCGTTCTTAGTGGTCCGCACCAAGACTGACTTATGCGAGCCGGGCCCCGCACTAGGTGGCGTTAACGTGTCGGCTCTCACCGGAGAAGGGCTTTCAGAACTCCGCGCCGAGCTGGTCAAAGCGATGTTTACGGTGCATGGCTCCGCGATGGGTAATGTACCGATCATCACCAGGTCCCGACATCGTCTTGCGCTGGAGACAGCGCTTTCGGAAATGGATGACTTCGGTTCGACTCGGGCTGCCGGAGTTGAGACGGCGGTCGCCGCTACTCATTTGCGAGCGGCAGTGTCAGCCTTGGAGGGTGTTGTTGGGGTCGTGACTCCGGAAGATGTACTGAACCAGGTGTTCTCGACGTTCTGTGTGGGGAAGTAGGCTAGCTCCCTTCCTGGTCTCCGCCCACGTTCGGTTCGAGAGGCCACGGACGTGGGCGATCAACTTATCCAGCACTTCGGAACGTGGTTGACCCGCCGCTCGTCCGGCGATGGGCTTGCCCCCGCAGCCATGTTGGTCCCCTCGTGTCGGGTAGTCAGGCCGTTTGATCTGCGGCGAGGTCCTCGAGTTCCTCGAAATCTCCCGCATCGGTGCGAAGAGCGGTTGAGAGGCCAAGTTCGACGACGGCCGTCTCTACCATTCGGTGGCCCAAGTAGTAACCGCACCTCTCGGGGATCACCTTTCCTCCAACCAATCGTTGGGCCGGGCTTGCCCCACCCGCAAGGTATCGGAGTCGGTACCCGAGGCCGCTATTGTCTAGTTCGTGGCGAAGGTGGTGTGTGAGAAAGGCTTCCAACTCGCGAAGACGGCGGTATTGACGTCGGCCGTAGCCCAGGTAGTCTCAAGGTTCGAAACCGGGCACTGCTTTGCGTGCCGCAGCTACCGCCAAGCCCTCGTTCACCATCAACTCGCGGAAGGAAGCACGACTCCCCGTCTCCCAGTAGTCGTAGTAGCCACCCATTTCAGCGACTATCCTCTTCATCTCGCTGTTGCTCCTGGGTGATACGTAACGCACCGCATGCGCAATCTCGTGAGCGAGCCAATGCGAGATCTGCTGAGGTCGTAGGCCCATTCCCAGCGTATCGGGGTTCGCCCGTCCCGTAAAATGTTCCAGACAGACAAATGCGATGCCACGCCCCCCGACCACCAACTCCCCAGCGTTAGCACCTCCCACGCCAACAGTCAGATACACATCCACGGGGCAATCGATCTCGAAGAAGTCCTCGCATCGCGCTATCGTTTCATTGGCGGTCCTGACGACGTCGAAACTGTCCAGCATTGCGTGCAGATCTTTTCGCTCGGCTTCAACGGTTCGTTGGAAAACGCTCTCCGCATGCGGGCTGTCGAGATCAATGATGTAGTTGTGCCAGTAAGCCTTCAGTACGGGGAAGTGGTCGTCAATGTAGCGGCGGTACGCCGCCATTGGATCCGGCGCCTCTAGGGCGGATAGGAATTCAGGAATGAGGTCAATAAGCATGAAACGCCGCACCCAATTTGGGAAGGTGCAGCGATACAGACAAGCCCCGAATATCTGTTTCTTTACTCTATGCCGTTCAGTGTTTGCGTAGCTGGCGGCTCTCGTCCTCCAACAGCAGTCGCTCTTCGGCAGTGAGGCTTTCCAACCCCGTCTGGGAGATCTTGTCGAGCACGCGGTCGATGGCGACGCTGCGCTCGTCCTGATCGTCTTGCGGAGCTTTTCTCTTTGTGCCGCCGGCGACCACTCTTTCCTTTTCCATTTCCCTGCGACTGGGAGCGTTGAGCCTCTGGGCCGACCGGTGTTGATAGAAGACCTCTTTGGCTCGCCGCATCACGCGTTCTTCGGAGGTCACATATATGAAGGCGAACAACAGGCCTCCAAGGTGTGTCATATAAGCGATTCCAGTTTCGGCCCCTGTCCCAGCCATCAAGAGGTTGGTGACCACGAGGAAGCCAACCAACCACTTCACCTTGATTGGCATCGGAAGCGGAAAGATGTAGATCGGTGCGTTCGGCCAGTTGATAGCGAATGCCAATGCAACACCCAGGACTGCGCCGGAGGCACCCACAATTGGAAGGGATGGCGAGAAGAACCCCGCGACATATGACAACGTGGCACCACCAAACCCGCAGGTGAAGTAGAACAGGCCGAACCCGGAGCCACGCATTCGTTCCTCAACGGCAGGACCGAAGAAGAAGAGCAAGAGCATGTTGAACAGGAGGTGGAGGAACCCATCGTGGACGAACATGTACGTCAAGAACGTCCACCAGCGAATGCCCAGCTGATTGGGATGAAACGCCAGTAGGTCCTTCAGCCAGGGGCCCGTGAACACGGTGATCGTGAGAAAGTACACGACCGCGTTGGCCACGATGAGCGCTTTTACCCACGGCGTGAGCGAATACGGCGATTGACGCGGTGTCGATTGATACTGCATATGCGTCAATCTACTACCTCAAGGGCGGTCTTTGTTCCCCGCACGTGCCCGGGCAATCGCCATCGTGCAGATTTCCTCAAGGAGATCGCCGAAGATGATTCCCACCGCCGCCGCGGATTGCGGCAGCAAGCTCGTCGCGGTGAGTCCGGGAAGGGTGTTGACTTCGAGGCATTGTGGTACTCCATCCGCGTCTTCCTTGAAGTCGACACGGGAGAAATCCCGTAGTCCCAAAGCCTGATGTGCTGCGAGCGCTTGGCTCTGCAGCAGATCGCGTAAGTTGTCGTCAATATTGGCGGGAAAGATCTCCTCGGTCATTCCCGGTGTGTACTTACATTCGTAGTCGAAAAACTCATTCTGCGGCAAGATCTCACCGACGGCCAACGCGCGATCGCCTAGTACGCCCACAGTGAGTTCCCGGCCGGGTAGGAACTGCTCCAGCATCACCTGGTTGTCGTAGAACATCGCCATGTCCACGGCCGCGTGCAGTTCGTCTTGCGACCGGACTACCGAGAGCCCGATCGAAGAACCGACCTTCGATGGCTTCACTATCAGCGGAAAACCGAGTCGTTCGATATCGTCCGGCTCAGCGGGCCACAGACGCCAAGGGTGTGTCGGAATCCCGGCAGCCTCAAAGCGACACTTAGCCGCATCCTTGTCCATTGCTAGTGCACTGCCGGTGGCATCGGAACCCGCGTAGAATAGCCCAGTTTCGTCGAGAAGCGACTGAAGCTCCCCGCCTTCTCCTTGGCGTCCATGCAAGACCAAGAATACAATGTCGGCTAACTGAAGCTCCGGCAATTGCACGATGTCTGCGAGGTGCTCGCGTTTCGCCAGGGAGCGGAGTTCTTCAGGCGTGGGCGGGAGCTTTCCAACCGCGGGTTCGAGCAATTGGGCTTCGGTCGCTCCGGCCAACGCCCCGGAAACCGTGTCGACAACGCTCACGAAATGCCCCGATGATCGAAGCGCGTTGACCACCTGAGCCGCTCCGGCAAACGCAACATCGCGTTCGGGCGTCGACCCGCCGGTAAGAACCACGATCCGACTCATTCGGGACGATACACAGCGCGATATCCGGCCATTTCCCACGCCTCCACTTCAGCAAGGTTCACGGATTGCGACGCTTCTTCAAGGAGCTGGTGACAGCGTCGGTACACTTCTCGGGCTATCAACTCTGCAGTGGGAGGGTGTTCTTTGAACGGCTCGAGGTCGTTCAGATAGGCGTGATCGAAGTCGGACACTGCGGACTTCACAATGTCATCGATGATTCGAAAATCGATACCCATACCCTGGCCATCGAGCTGCGCTTCGCCTGCGCGCACGGTTATTCGTACCCGCCAGTTGTGTCCGTGTAGCCGTTCGCAAGCACCGGCGCCGGGCAATCTGTGTGCTGCCGAGAACGTTGTTTCGGCTGAAAGAAGGAAATAACCGCTGCTGGTCACGGCTGGTCCCCGAGCCCGGACCGCGCAGGATGTCTGAAGTGCACGGGCTGAAGGAACAGTGTGGCCACTGGCGTACCGTTCCTACGTGCGGGCGCGAAGTGCATTTCCACGACTCCGGCGACAGCAGCCGAGTCCAACGCCGGTATGCCGCTGGTCTCCACCACCTGCGTAGACTCGGGCACAATCGTTCCATTTTCGGTAATGAAAAGACGCAGGACCACTGCACCTTCGACTTCCTGCTCGAAGAGCTCGACCGGATAGAATACGGGCGACTCGGCGTTCGTGGCGACCGGCATCTCGAAGCCGCGTTCTACGTCAGCTGCCTGCTCGTCCTCCGTAGATGACTGTCCGGACCAGCAGGCGGCCATAATGACGAGGCAAAAAGGGGCTACTCTACTCAAGACTCCTCCATCTGGCGTTTGAGTTCCGCCAACCGACTCAGTGCTTCGATCGGTGTCAATGTATTGGGATCGAGCTTCCGGAGTTCCTGGAACACGACGTGTTCCTCCTGCCTGAACAGGCCGAGTTGTGCCGCATCGGGCGGCGGCGGCACGCTCTCGCCTGCGACATGATGCCCAGCCTCGAGCAGCGAGAGAATCGCCCAGGCTCGATTCACCACCTCGCTCGGCAGTCCCGCGAGTCGCCCAACATGAATTCCGTACGAGCGATCCGACCCACCAGCGACGAGCCGGTGCAGAAAGACAATGTCGTCACCTACCTCCTTAACCGCCACGTTCCAGTTACGTGCGTGCTGGAGGGTCTCGGTGAGCTGCGTCAACTCATGGTAGTGTGTTGCGAAGATAGTCTTGCACCCGGTTCCATCGTGGAGGTGTTCCGTTACCGCCCAGGCAATGGCGACACCGTCAAACGTTGAGGTGCCGCGTCCGATCTCATCCAAGAGCACTAGGCTACGGTTGGTGGCACTGTGGAGGATCGCACTCGTCTCGCTCATTTCCACCATAAATGTCGACTGGCCCCCAACGAGGTTGTCGCTGGCGCCCACGCGAGTGAAGATGCGGTCGCTGACCCCCATCGTTGCAGACCTTGCGGGCACGAAACACCCAATCTGTGCCATCACCGCCGCAAGCCCCACCTGCCGAAGTATGGTTGACTTGCCTGCCATGTTTGGACCGGTGAGCAGTATCACCCTCGCCGATTCGTCGAGGTGGACGTCGTTGGGGATGAACTTGCCGGGCGGAAGCATCCGTTCCACAACCGGATGACGGCACGCGCGGAGGTCGAGCGCGAAATCGTCAGTGATGGTGGGCCGCACGTATTGTTCGCGTATCGCCGTCTCCGCGAACGCCGTGAGGACATCCAGCTCGGCAAGCAGGCGGGCCGTGCTTTGCAGCTGCGGCAGCCGTTCTGCTATCGCCGCGCACAGCTCATCCAACAGTGCCCGCTCGCGTGCGATAGCCTCTTCTTCGGCGCCAAGCACCCGAGCTTCGTACTCTTTCAACTCTGGGGTCACATAGCGCTCGGCGTTGGTGAGCGTCTGACGGCGTTCGTATTCGTCAGGCACCGCATGCTGTCTCGCTTTGGTCACCTCGATGTAGTAACCGAACACGCGGTTGTAGCCGATCTTGAGAGACGCGATTCCAGTCCGTTCCCGTTCCCGCAACTGGAGTTCGGCGATGAACTGTTTTCCACCGTCGCGAAGCTCTCGTGCCTCATCGAGGGCGGGATCGACACCGGCTCGGAATGAATCACCGTCGCCGATAGCCGGGCACGGTCTGTCGACCAGAGACCGGGCCAGCCGGTCGGATAAATCGATGTGCAGATCGAACTCGGCGACGATGAGCGTCAACATTGAACTGCTGTCGCGCTCGCCGAGGCCATCTAGGGAGTTCTGGGTATCGGGAAGTCGTCCGAGCGAATCGCGTAACGCGCCGAGGTCTCGGGGAGACGCGCGTCTTGCGGCGGCCCTGCCGATCAGCCGCTCCATATCACGCACGCCGTCGAGCGCATCGCGAAGCCGCTCGCGACCGCGTGTATCATCAACCAAAACGGCAACGGCGTCGTGCCGTTCGATGATCGGCTCGGCGGCGTTGAGTGGAGCGAGAAGCCACTGTCTCAACAGCCGCTTGCCCATTGGGGTAACCGTCCTGTCGATGACTTCGAGCAGGGTTCCGCCAGGGCTGTCACTTCTGAGCGGCTGCTCAAGTTCGAGGTTGCGCTTGGTCATCGCATCGAGCGGCATGGTTCGGCCGTCACGCCTCACTGAGGGGAAGGCAATCTGTGGCAGACCGCTCGGTTGTAGTGATAGAGCGTACTTCAACAGAGCCCCTGATGCTTTTAGCGCAGGAGTGTCGCTCTCTTCGATTCCGAGCCCGTCGAGAGAGTGCAGCCGAAAGTGCCGCTTCAGATCATCCGCGGCCAACGAGGCATCGAACTCCCAGGCGTCCCGCGTCGTGAACATCGCCGTGTCTGGCAAGGCCGCCTTGTCACAATCCTCGGGAATCACTATCTCCCTCGGACCGTAGCGGGTGATAGCGGCCTCCAGATCCGGCTCGGCGACAGTCTCCAGCAGGAACTCTCCGGTCGAGAGATCCAGCGCGGCTAAACCGCTCAGGCTGCCGGGCTGTATGGCAACGAGGAAGTTGTTGCGAGAACTGTCCAGCCAGTCCTGAGCGACCACGGCGCCAGGCGTGAGAGTTTCGACGACCGCACGCTTGACGACCCCCTTTGCATGTTTGGGATCTTCCACTTGCTCACAGATCGCGACGCGGTGACCCAACTCGACCAATCGCCGCAGGTATTCGCTCGCCGCTTTCACCGGAACGCCCGCAAGCGGCACGCTCGCTGCTCCACCGCTGTTTCTGCTCGTGAGGGTTATGCCCAGTTCGCGGGCGGCGCACTCGGCGTCGTCATAGAACATCTCGTAGAAATCGCCCATGCGGAAGAAAAGGATTGCGTCCGCATGGCGCGCCTTGATTGCTCGGTACTGCTGCATCAGTGGTGTATCAGCACCAGACTCTCTGTTGCGGTCCTTGCTCACGATTCCTCGACCACAAAGGGAGATCCGCCGATCTTGCTGCGCACCTCTGCAAGTAGAGCCTCAGCATCAGCCCTGCGCGGGAACCGCCCGATCCGCACCTTGAGGAGTCCGTCATCATCACGGATGACGTGCGGTTCATACCCATCCGCGTGCAACCGCTGCATCATCTCGTCAGCGGCGGCGGCCGACCGCACTGCTGCCACTTGAACGGAAAAGACCGTTTGCCCTCCACGCGAAGCGGTGGGGCTCTCCCTTCCGGCAGAGTCGGCAGGCGAGTCACTCGAAGGACAACGTTGCAACAGATACCTCGCCTGATTCTCCACTTCGAAGTTGTCCTCCGCTGATTCGATCGCGCGCTGCAACAGCGGGCAGCCTTCATCGCGTTCTCCCAATTCCAGGTGAGCGCGGCCCGACCAGAACGCGGCATCGGCCAGAATCTCACTGAACGGGTAGTCCAGCAGGATCCTGTCTGCCGACCGAATTGCGGAGCGGATCTGGCCCTCAGCAAACGCCAATTGCGACATACGCAAAAGGGCGTCGTCCGCCCACTCCGAGCGGGCGTACTCGATGCTCACGCGACGTAAAAAGGTGAGCGCACTCTCAGTGTCACCAGCTACCACACCCGCGGCGTAAAGAGCTTCCGGGTAGGTCGAGTCTGAGGGGGTCAGTCGTGCAATCCAGGCACTCGTCAGGGACCGCGCCGAGTCGGCTTGACCTTCCGTGGCGAGGCGGATCGCGTGTTGGAGCAACGAGTCTTGCTGTGCGCTCGACGGTGAGGCAAAGCTCGCGACAAGCGCCAACGTGAGAATCAAGCGTTTCATGCAGCCACCTCGATTCGGCTCATTTTCAATAACAACTCCGTTATCGTGCCGCGTTCATCACTGATCGTGGTTGACTTGAGCGCCTTGTCGCACTCGTATGCCGCGCGTAGCGCATCGTCAATCTCTCGCGTGGTCCACTGGCCTGCAGCACGCGCCCAAACTGCGAACGGGTCTTTGGTGTCCCGGAACATCCATTCTATCTTGGCTCGTCGAACCGCCCTACGGATGGTACCCTCGATTCTGCCAGGAGAATCCCCGTCGTCCAAATATGCGCGTGCCAGACGGACGCCTATCAAGCCGGTGCCGAGGGTGGCGGTCAACCGCACCCCTGAGACGCCAGAATTGGCCATCACAATCGGCAGGATGGTTGCGGCGCGAAGTGTGTCGCGCATCAAAACTGCCTCAATCCAGTCGTGATGAGTCTCGCCGTGGCGCACGCCAACCAGGTCGGCTATCTCACTCGCCCCTATCGACTCCCCCTCCGCCGTGATCGCTGCAACCTTGTCGACCTCAGCGGCGAGCAGGGAAAGATTGCCACCCACAACCTTCAACAAATGCTCCGCGGCATCATCCGCGAGCTCGAAACCCGCGCGTTCGGCGCGGACTTTGATCCAGCGAAGCTGCCGTCGATGATTCAACGGCTCGAGAGCCACGTGCACGGAGTGCTTCGCGATTTCTCGCATCGGTTTCTGGTCGCAGCCGTGTGTGATAACCAGAACCGTAGAATGGGATGGATGCTCCAGATATCTGTGGACGACCTGCCATACCTTCGCGTTTTTCCGCCACAGCTCGATGTTCTTCACGACGACAACGCGTCGCTCTGCCAACATCGGCGGCGTCTCGACCAGTGAGTGAAAGCTCTCCCCATCGAGTTCGCCGGCCATACGCACGTCGAAATTGAAGTCCTTGCTAGCCGCATCGACGGAGGTGGCAAGTATGAGGTCGACAATCTCCTCCTTCAGGAGTTCCTCGTCGCCGGTTAGATAAAAGACTGGTGCTGGCGCCTGTCGTTTCAAAGCGCGATACGCAGAGTCGAAATCGATCGATGCCGCCATGTCAGGCGGAAGTTATCATTGGGCTACTTGGTTAGAAAGTGCGCCGCCGCTCACTCCGGGAGCGCGACCCATTCGGCGATCGGAGCCTGCTCCGGCGGGGGCTGAAGCTGCGCGTGGAAAATGCGCGTCGGCGGATCGATTTCCCTGACCGGCAATGGTTTCGGTTCCGGCAATGCAGTGGCTCGAGCCGCCGGGGCTGGTAAGGTCTGGGCGATGGCCGGTGGGCCTTCTGGTTGTTCCGAATGGGACCAGACCAACAAGGCGATCGCAGCGGCAACCATAAGGGCGCCAGCAAACTTGGCCGGTATTGGCGATACCGTATCACCCGAATCGGGCAGCACGTTGATTCCGCGGAACGCGACACTCCTCGAGGGCTCGAGTTCGTCCGTCGACCGCAGCGCCATGACGCCTCGGCAAACCGCCGCGTCGTAACGCATGCACGCCTCGCATTCGCCAAGGTGTTCGCGCACCGCGCGCGCCACATTGGCGTTTTCCAGACACCCGTCCCGGTAGTCGGAATACAGTTCGAGAAATTCGGAGCAATTCATAGAAGCCACGCCCAACCTGATAAGTAATACTTCAGGTGGTACCTAAGGTTCCACCGCAGGGCTCTGATTCACTCCCGCGGTGGAGGTATTCGGTGGGCCTACTTCAACGCCGGCGCGATAACTTGCGCGAAGCGGTTGCGGGCTCGGTTCAAGCGGCTCTTGACGGTGCCGAGGTTACAGCCGGTTATGCTGGCTATCTCCTCGTAGGTCTTGCCCTCTAGCTCGCGCAGCACGAACACGGCTCGGTGGTGCTCAGGAAGCTTCTTTACGGCCCATTGAACGAGCTCTTTGAGGTGTCGCTTTCTGAACAGGTCGTCAGGACGCTGGTGCTTGTCTTCGAACTGGAGCGGCCTGTGGTCCTCATCCCAGTTCTTCTTGATGGTTTGGAACAAGACCAGCGGGCTACGGCTCCGATTACGCAGTTCGTTCTTCGCAAGGTTGGACGCAATCGTGTAGATCCAAGTAGAGAACTTCTTGCTCTGATCGAATCGGAGCATGTGCCGGTGCACGCGAATGAACACCTCTTGTACTAGGTCTTCCGCGCGTTCGCGGTCGCCAATGGTGCGGTAGATGAAATTCAACAACCGCTTCTGATACCTGGCGACAAGCTCGTCGAATGCACGCATGCTGCCGGCCAAGTATTCCGCTACTACCCTCGAGTCGTCCCAGTCAAAAAATGCAGGACGCGCCGGGGCTTGGGCGGTTTTAGACGCAACCGCTCGCGGACTGGTCATAACTGCTCGCATCTGTCAACTCCCCCGGGGTACCCGGCCGCTTTGGGCCCACAAGCACCCTCTACTCTCAGACGAAAACGGTTCGCTACGCTATCCTCCGCGAAATGCTGACGATTGTTTGCATCCTACTGATGGGCAGGAAGCATACCTCGATGCGGGATCGTCTCCAAATGGAGTTAAGTTGTTGGCCCGTAGATCGTTACAAAATGGAGTGGAAATTCTGGCGGGTGTCCTAAAAGAGGGTCCTATGTCCCCTCAGGGGGACGTATTCTTACAAGCCGAGGCGAAACCCTGCCACGTAAAGTAGGGCGGAGATCGACTTGCTGTCGATCAGCTCGCCGTCGCGAATCATCTCCAGGATCCGGGAGATTGGACGGGCCTCGACCTCGATGAACTCGTCGTGTTCGTGAGCCGTATCGCCAATCGTGAGGCCGGTGGCCAGAAAGATGTGGATCTGCTCGTCTGTGAAGCCCGGGGTGGTGTAGACGGTGGTCAGATGCTCGAGTTTCTCCGCCTCCGCCCCCACCTCTTCGACCAACTCGCGCCGCGCGCACTCGATGGGTTCCTCTCCGGGATCGAGCAGGCCTGCCGGAACCTCCCAGATCGTGCCATTCGTGGCGTAGCGGTACTGTTTGATCAGCAGCACGCTGGGGTCCGTTGCGTCCGGTTCGGACAAAAGTGGTACTATCGCCGCGGCTCCACGGTGGCGCACCATCTCGAGTCGCATCTCCGATCCATCGGGGGCCCGCACGGTGTCGAGGTCGACCTTCACGATGCGGCCGTCAAATACTCGCTCGGTGTGAATGCGGTCGGGCGGGGAGTCGTGCCTGGTCCTCATGCAGCATCCGTTTCTCGTTCGAACACAACGGCCACCCGATCGCTTTCGAGTTGCGTCATGTCGTCGTACTTCCATCCCATTCGGGTACGTTCATTCAGAAGATCGGTAAGGCTGTCCTCGTCGTCGCGCCCCTTGCCGGACATCCTGACAATCACGACCTGGTACTGTTTCATGCTCGACTCCCGGAAACGAAGGTGGAAACAAATCACCGACTGGTGAATGTTGCATTGACGAGCGGAGATTCGAAAGGGACGAATGGCAAAGGAGAAGAGTTTTGAGTTCGCACGATACGATTAGCGCCAGCAAAGTCGTTCGCGGCGTCTTCGCCGCTGGCACGGTTGTCTTCTTCGTCGTGGGTCTGGTGGTCCGTGACGATCCACGATGGTTCGCGGCGGCGGGAACGCTCGCACTCGTCTGGTGGGCTTGGGACCTCATTCTGGACCATGTGATCGTGCCTCTAGGCGATTGGTTCCTGGGCCTGCTCTCGGGTCACGGAGCCGGCGAACAACTCGGCGATTTGCGTCCGACCATTGACGACACGATCCGACTGCTGGAGAGCCACCTCGAACA
>JBDGYW010000054.1:0-16319 GCA_039588935.1 Gemmatimonadota bacterium
GGCGTTGTACCGTGACGGCTCGATGTTTGATATCCATGTCGATCTCGGGAGCCCAGGCACGCGGTCTACCACATTTACCCAATCCTGCCCGTCATTCTCGGACACCCGCAGGTTGCCATCATCAGTGCCGGCGTAGAGCAGCCCGGGAACTAGCGGGGACTCCGCGATTGCGGTCAGTGTGGGATAGTATGGAATCCCGTCGTCCAAAGAGAGCGTCGTGTCGTGTGGGCGCTGCCCCATAATCGTCAACTCGCGGCGGTTCACACCGGTGGTCAAGTCGCCCAGTGACATCCAGGTGTCACCACGATCTGTGCTCTTCCAGATCTGGTTCGTACCTGCATAGAGCGTGTTATTGTCGTGAACCGAAATCCAAAACGGACCGTCCCAGTTTGCGGGCGCCATTGCGTTGCCGAGTTCCGGCTCAGGAAGTCCAGGTCCCCAGGCGTCCCAGTTGCGCCTCGCCCCGATCGCGCCGCGGGCGTTGTCGGGCCTGATCCAGGTGCGGGCACCGCTCGCAATATCAACTCTGGATAGTCCCAGGTACTGCGATTCGGTATACAGTGTCTTGTTGTCTGTGGTGTCGACGAGGTTCAAGAATCCGTCGCCACCACCTGTTTTGAGCCAATCCTCGAACAGGACGCCGTCCGCTCGGTACGTTGCACTCGGTCCCATCCAGCTGCCGTTATCCTGCAGTCCACCGTATACCCAATACGGCTTCCGCATGTCGACATTTACGTGATACCACTGACTGACCGGTAGATGCGTGATGTAAAGCCAGGTGAGGCCTCGATCATAGGAAATGCCCAGGCCACCATCGTCTGCCTTCATGACGTGACGTGATTCGAGCGGATTGACCCAAACCAACCTGTCATCACTGTGCAGAGTCTGGCGCGGCCGTGTGAACGTCTTTCCGCCGTCGTCCGAAAAGCTATAGCTGTTGAGCATGTAGATGCGCTGGTCGTCGTTGGGATCGACCAGCGGTTGGCTGGCATACATGGGCCGAGGATTCCAATCGCTCATATGCTCCCACGTCTCGCCCTTGTCTTCGGAGCGGTATATGCCTGCTCTCCGTTCTCCGTAGGCGGTGGAAGCGTTGTAGCGCCATCCCTGTTCGATGGACACGTATACGATGTTGGGGTCGGATCGGTAGATGGAAATCCCAATTCGGCCGACGTCCCCTTCGGGCAGGTCGGTGGTGAGTTCGGTCCACGTATGTCCGCCGTCCGCCGACTTGTACAGGCCGCTTCCCGGTCCACCACCATGAAATCCGTATGGGCGGCGACGTCTCTGGTACTTTGCCGCGTACATGATGTTGGGATCGGAGTGGTCGATCGCAACGTCCACCACACCGGTGTTTTCGTCGCCCTCGAGGACTCGTGTCCATGTGGATCCACCGTCCCCCGACATATAAAGCCCACGTTCCTCGTTCGGTCCCCAGAGGTGCCCCATTGCGGCCACCAAGACGATTTGCGAGTTCGTCGGGTGGAGGGCAATTCGGCCGATGTGGTGGCTGTCGTGAAGCCCCATATTGGTCCAGCTATCTCCGCCATCCGTGGATTTGTAGACGCCATCACCCCACGATGAGCTTTGTCGGCTGGCACGCTCTCCAGTGCCAACCCAGACGATGTTGGTGTCCACTTGATGTACGGCAATAGCGCCAACCGAGTGAGTGGCCTCATTCTCGAATACCGGTGTCAGCACGACACCGTTGTTCGTCGTCTTCCACACTCCTCCTGTCGCCGAGGCCACATAAAACGTGTACGGATTGTTTTCCGTGACAGCGATGTCCACGATGCGGCCGCTCATTGTCACGGGGCCGATGGTGCGGAAGTCGAGGTTGGCGACGGTCGAGTCGGTCAGCGTCTGCGCTGAAGTTGAGACCGGGATCACCAATGTCGCGAGCGTTACCGCGGCAATCAGTCGTGTGGTCGAATACCCGTGCCTGTTCATGGGATCTGATTCCTCTGCGAGAGAAACTTCCAGTCAACGAGTCATGTCGTCGTCGGCGGGTGAGCCAAGTGTTGCGTCAACTTATTGGGCTGCGCAGGACGGCGGAAGGGCATTTGGCCGCGGCAGAGGTGCGGGGTGGCAGTGGCTACAGATTCCGGTAAATGCAACGAGGGGCAGGTTTGCTCAACCCGCCCCTAAGTAATCCCTGCAAGTCCACATCGTTTGTGCCTATCCCGCCTTCTCCACTTCCTTCATATGCGCATGCGAGTCGTGGTACAGCGCCCCCTCAGGCAGCCAATCCCAGAGCGGGCCCAGGTCGCGCTTGATCCGGTCCATGAAGAAGCTGGGGAGTTCCGTTGTTTGCTCCTCGAAGTAACGTCTCAGTTCGATGTCTGAGTCGAGCCGGCTTCGCAGCATCCTGTAGTACTTGATTCGGCCGACGCCCTCCGACGAGCGCGCCCGAACAACGTTCAAGAATCTAGGAATCGTCGACTTCACCGCTCTGAAGCGATTGAAAGTGGCCGGCCACGAGAACGAGTGTTCTGAAAGGTCTATTACACGATCGTAGAACTCTTTCCACGAATAGTGCAGCGGCTTCACATTCATTGCGTGGTTGTTGTTCAGGAAATGGAACGGGACCGGTAGGATCCGTCCATTCCGTTGGTATTCCAGATTGAGCGGCGCAGCCTGCCCAAACGCCGAGAGGAGCGAGTAGGCTGGGAACGCCGTAGGTGAATTGTCGAGAAACTGCTTCGTCAGCTCAAACGGTTCGTCACCCTCATCCATATCGAGCCCGAGCACGAAATTCGCCTGCAGGTACGGCACGTACCGCGTAACCATGTTCACATGCTCTGAGACCTGGTTCACTTTGTCGATTCCCTGCGCTTTGCCGGTTTTCGACTTGCCGCCCATGTCGTACCAGGATTCGATCCCGGGTAGGACCGCAGCGAACCCGTTTCTCTTGAGACGCTTCATGTGCGGTTCGGTCAGTACCGCGAGTGTGCTCTCCGCAATGAAATCGATGCTGTTGGGCGGAACCGCATCTTCGATGGCGTCCAAAGTCTCATCGAAGCGAATCCCGAAATTCGGGTCGTGCCAGCCGACGTGCGGTCGCTTGTACTTTGTGCGCAGGAACCTCAGGTCTTCTTTGATCGTGTGGAGGTCTAGGGCTTGATACGGCACTGATGAATCAATGCAGAAGCTACATGAGTACGGGCACCCAATGCTCCCCAACATCGGCACGATCTTGAAGAACGGTGCCTTCTGCAGAGTTTGCTCAATGAACTTCCAGCGTTCGTGAACGCCCGGCAGTGAGCTTGGCTGTGCCTTCGCGCAAAGGTGCACACCCTCGGGCCTGTGCTGCGACACATCTCTCAGGAGGTCGGCGATCACCGCTTTGTCGGTGAAGCCCAGGACGTAATCGAAGTATTTCTGAGCATCCTGCGGGTAGCAGCGAGCATGTGGGCCGCCAAGGGCGGTGATAGCACCCCTTGACCGGAACAGATTGCTCAATGCGTATGAGAGCTGCGCAGCCTGGGTGAAGGCGCCGATGATGACCAAGTCGACGTCACTTGGCAGTTCCTCCACCAGATCTTCAAATCCGGTGTAACAGATGAACGTGACGTCATGCCCCTCTTGCTCGCACCAGGTAGCCACAATCTGCGCCATTATGCCGGCGAGATTCGCATGCATCACCCGCGCATAGAGCGCGCGCGTGGGATTTTTCGTTACTAGATCGATTACGCCGATATGGAGCTTTCGCACGGACACCCTTGCGTTTGGAGAACTAGGTAAGCTCCACGCGAACCGTCGATTCCGCAAGGGTGACGGGCTGTTTCGGAGCAGGATGAATCGGGATGGCAGGACCGGTGTTTAACCTGCTGCCTCCCGTACCCTGTCCAATCCTGCGCTGCAGTTGGTCCCCAAATTGACCCGGAGGACTCTACGGCCCCGTTGCGTCAGCGCTCGATAATCACCGAGCGCCTGCGCTGCGATGAGTTCCCCAAACGTGAAGTCAGTCTCAGGTACCTCCATATCGTGTTGTGGCTCATCCACCAACTGCAGGAAGAGGCCGTTGTTTGCACCGCCCTTGTGCAGTTGGCCGGTCGAGTGCAGGAAGCGCGGCCCAAAACCGAGCGTGGATGGCACGCCTAGCTGCTTGGCTAGTGCGGTTCGGATTCCCTGGAGCTTGGTTTCATTCTCGGAAGACGGAGCCACATATGCCTGCACGGCCAAGTAATCGCCCGGGTTGGCTTTGGCCCATTCGGCGAATCTCGCGGTCAGCACAGGCGTGTTGTCTGCATCTACGGTGTCTTCATCGGGCCTGCTGTCTGTGTCGCCGTTCGATGCCATGGCTTCTTTTGCGAGGCTCTTGGCAAGCTGCACGTCGGGTTGATTGAAAGGGTGAATGCCGAGCACGGATCCCACGGCGGCAGTCGCAAGTTCCCATCGGAAGATTTCGGCGCCCAGGTCGATCTTCTCCAGCAGCGGCATGTGCACCACCGGGTGGCCCGCGGCCACCAACTCGTCGAGTCGTGCGCGGAGGTAGTCATCACCGTCACGTGCGAGAGACAGACCCACGAACATCCGATCGCGGCTATAAGACTCCGGCTCCATCGGTGCTTCCCCATCGATCGGAACGATGCCCTTTCCTTCCTTGCCTACACTTTCGGCGACGAGTTGCTCGATCCAAGCCGGGAAGGACGCAATGGCAGGAGAACTCAGGAAGGTGACTTTGTCGATGCCGTTGTTCGCGAGCACCGCCAATGTCACGCCCAACTCGAGACTAGGGTTCTTCGATGCTGGAATGGATGCTGAACAAGCGGCGGCCATCGATCTCGCGCGTTCGATCAGACCTCCTACGTCTGCACCAACTATCGCTGCCGGCACCAAACCGAATACGCATAGAGCGGAGTATCGGCCTCCGACGGACGAAGGAGCCTGGAACACGCGGAGAAACCTGCGTTCGGCGGCAACCTCGTCCAGAGTGCTGCCCGGGTCGGTAATGGCCACAAAATGATCGCCCGGGGTAGAGGTGACGCGACCAACCCGGTCCCAGAAGGTGCGGTACAGAGAGAGAGTCTCGAGTGTCGTTCCGGATTTGCTGGATACGATAAAGAGAGTTACGGCAGGATCTATCGCATCGTCGACCACGCGAACCGCGTCCGGGTGCGTCGAATCGAGCACAATCAAATCAGGATACGACTCAGGATCCCCAAAAGTCTCGCCGAATACTTCTGGTGCCAGACTCGATCCACCCATGCCGAGCAGCACGACGTGATGTATCCCTGTCTCATGAACCCCGGTCGCAAACGCCTGGATCTCCTCCAGCAGTCCGACAGATTCTTCTGGGAGGTCCAGCCAGCCGAGCCTGTCGCTGAGTTCGGTGGGGTCGGGCAACCAGACGGCGTGATCCTTCTCCCAGATCCGCCTGCTGACGTCCTGCTCGTCCCATTCCAGCAACGTGGCCCGTACGGCTTCACCAAGTTTCGAATCGGGGAGTCGTATAGTGGTATTCACGGCGGGCCTGTCTCCTTTGATGAGATGAAAAAATCTCCTATGAGTTGCCTCATGAACGCGGCTATTATCGTACCAGCCTTTGCGCGCGGGAGATCGAGCCTAACCCGATGCTCAGCATCCTTTAGCATGCCCCACGCAGCGCCGACCCCGCAGACGCACCTTGACCCAACTACCTCACACTATCTGAGCTATCGCCTCAACGACCCGATCGATCTCCCCCATCGTGTTGTATATGTGCGGTGAGAAGCGGATTCCGCCCGTCGGGGCACAGCCAACGCTGTGTTCGCGGTACAAGGCCTCGAAGAGATCCCGTCCGGGCACCCCTGGAAATGAGAAGATGACCACGCCCGCGCTCAATTGTGGGTCCAACGGAGTGACGAGCTGTGCGTTGGGGAACCGATCTGCAACCGCCTCCTTCATTCTCGCAGCGAGGGCGCGAACGCGAGCCTCGACATGATCGATTCCGATCGCTTGATGGAAATCGGCGGCAGTGCCCATGGCCGCAACGGCGGCATCGTCTCTTTGGCCCAGGTTCTCGAACTTTTGCGCGCCGTTCTCCAGAGCTGATGCCCAACCCACTCCAACATCGCTGGGCCAGAGTGTCTCGATCTGATCGCTGCGCACAAACAGGATTCCAGCCTCTTTCGGGCCGACAAACCACTTGTGGGAACTTCCCGTGAAGAAATCACATCCCATGTCGTGCAGGTTGACACGAATAGCACCGAATGTTTGGGCTCCGTCGACGAGTGTCAGGATACCACTTTCCCGCGCCAATCCGCAGAGTTCCTTTGCGGGAACGGCCACGCCGGACACGTTCGAGACATGGCTGAATGCAAGCACCCGGGTTCTCGGGGTCAACGCGTCGGCGAATGCCTGGAGCAGTTCATCGCTCGAACTCGGCGATGGTGGTGTGGAAACGCGCAGCACGGTGAAGCCGTACCTCTCGGCCCGAACGTCCCAGGACACGTTGTTGGTCGGATGGTTTTGATCCCAGATCACAACTTCGTCGCCTGAGCCGAGCGTGAGGCCATTGAGTACCGTGTTGTTGCTTTCGCTTGTGTTTCGCGTGATGGCAACCTCACTTCGATCTGCCCCGAGATATGTGGCCAGGAGATTTCTTCCGTCTTCTCTGAGCTCGGAGAACTTTGCGCGATTCTGGAACGAAGCGTCTGCGTCAACACTGGCAGTGAGACGTTGAACCGCATCTACGACGGGGTAGGGCGATGGACACAGATTTGCCGCGTTCATCAGAATCAAGTCAGGCCTCAGGGAGAACTGCCCCTTCACCAGATGCCAATACCTCTCGTCTTCCGTAGCAAACCCAGTCAAGCTCCGGCGGAGGGCGGCCAGTGATCTCGATCCTGCCCCCGCTGAGGCATGTGCGGCAGGCGCAACAGCCGTCGCGGCGGCGCCTCCAATCAGGGTCGTTAGGAATTTTCGACGATTTTGGGCTGTCATAAAGCCACTCCCCGCTGAAGTGGTTTGGATGGTGGGACCGCAAGCAAAGATACGGGGTGGACGGAACCCTGTCAGGTAGGGCGGAGGATGGATTCCGGTGAGGTGGTATCTACTTTCCAGTATTTGAGTTACGAGGATTCCTATCAGACAATATTGGCCGTCGCATATCGGGCACAATCTGAGTATTTTTAGCGTTCCGTTTTGGACGCTAGCCAGCCTCGCGGAGGCTGTTCGCTGAATTATAGATAGTCGTAAAACGGACCCGTCCCATGGCGGTGAATGACTCGAGCAAGAGCTCGAGCGTCGCCGGGACGGGTTCTGTGCAGGATAGATGGGAGTTGGGTCGGGGCGAGACATGAAATGGCCGATATGGGCAAAGGCATACAATGACCACAACAGCAAAGACGAGTGAAAAGAAGAAGGCCTCCAAGGGGAAGAAACCTGAGGCAATTCGCGCTGCACAGTTCACGGTGGAGGTTGTCTCCGACTCGGGTGAAGGCGCTCAAAAGTGTGCCCAGATATTCGCAAGCGTTTGCGCGAAGATGGGAAATGGCACCTGGAGCGTCGAGATCATCCCGGCAGAGATCCAACCCCCCCCGCGTACTCCGCCAAGCGCTAGCGGCAACCGCATACGGATCGGGACCGAGACCGTAACGAACTGGGGAGACTCGGCCGACCTGGTTGTTGCCTTCAACGAACAGGTTCTACTGCATCGGCACCGCCTGAACGCCTTGGCGAAAGGTGCGATCATCCTGATCGACGAGCAATGGGAGAAGCACGAAGATCCGGATATCCAGAAGGAGTGGAAAGAGGCGATGGATGAAATGGCACCCGGCGAGTACCGGTTCGTGCCGTTTCCGCTAGAGGAGAAATCCCTCGAGGTCGTTGAGGATGCGACCAAAGGTAAGAACATGTTCGCGCTCGGCGTTCTCGGCTTTGTATTCTCGCGAGATCTCGACCTCATCCGCGAAATGATCCTGCACTTGTTCAAGAAGAAGTCGCAGATGATCAAGGACAACAACATCGCGCTGCTCGAGTCGGGTTACAAATGGGCTGAAGACAACGTCGATTTCAAAATTGACGTGCCCACCGAAAAGTCTGACAAGCCGATGGTTGTGATGAACGGGAATCAGGCGGTGGGGTTTGGCTGTGTGGCAGCCGGCATGGAAATGTGCGCCATGTACCCCATCACCCCAGCGACGTCCGCATCGCATCATCTCAGCGAAATGTTCGAAAAGTTCGGTGGTATCGTACACCAGGCAGAGGATGAGATTGCAGCGGCCGGAGTCGCGATCGGATCATCGTTCGCAGGCAAGGTCGCGTTCACTATAACGTCCGGACCCGGGCTGGCTTTGAAAACGGAGTTTCTGGGTCTGGCCATCATGACCGAAACACCACTGGTCGTGGTGGACGTTCAGCGCGGCGGCCCGAGCACTGGGCTTCCGACAAAAGTGGAGCAGTCGGACCTCCTAGCCTCCATCTTCGGCCAGACCGGCGACGCACCGCACGTAGTGATGGCACCCGCCACGATGGAAGAGTGCTTTCAAAGCATGATCACTGCGCGGCGCATAGCGGAGGCGTTCCGTTGCGTCGTCATCGTGTTGACGGATGCCAACCTGGCAACGGGACAACAACCTTTTCCGCGGCCGGATCTGAAGCCGGATTGGTTCTCGGGCCCCGCTGACCTGAGTGCAGTGCCCGAAGGCACGCTTCCGTACGACTGGGATCCAAGGCTCGGGCTGTCGCGGCGAGTCATACCGGGCCAGCCCAACGGGATGTTCATTGCCACGGGCCTCTCGCACGATGAGCGCTCGAAGATCGCCTATGATTCCGAGACTCATCAACGCGCCTGCAACATGCGGAGTCGGAAGATCGCCGTTCTGCAATCGACGTTGAAGCCTCCGAAGGTACACGGCGAAGAGTCTGGAGACCTGTTGGTGGTTGGCTGGGGAAGCACGATGGGCGCCATCGAGGAGGCGGTCGACCGCGCCCGTGCAGATGGGCTCGCCGTTTCGTCGCTGCACCTCAGGTTCCTTTCGCCGATGGAGCCCGGTCTCAAAGAGATCTTCAGCGGATTCAAGAAGGTGATGACGGTTGAGATCAATTACAGTGACGAACTCGACGATCCCTATATCACCGATGAGAATCGCCGCCTCGGCCAGTTGGCCTGGCTGCTGCGCGCACAAACACTGGTAGACGTGGATTGCTGGACGCGGGTACCGGGCGAGCCGTTGCAGCCCGGCAAGATCCTGCAGGCCATTCGCGGCAAACTGCCGAATGGAGAGAAGGCATGACTGCTACAACATGTCAATCGTTTTTGGGATGCAGCATCGATGACGACCGCGAGTTCTCGATGGGGGACTACGAGGGTGCAGTTGCTCGTTGGTGCACAGGCTGCGGCGACCACGCTATCTACACGGCCGTGAAGCGCCTGCTGGAATCAGAGCAGCTCCCCCCGGAAGAGACGGTATTCGTGTCGGGCATCGGCTGCTCGAGCCGGTTTCCACATTACTTCAAGACCTACGGGTTCCACAGTCTACATGGTCGGGCATTGCCAGTGGCGACCGGAATCAAGCTGCGGCGACCCGATCTCCACGTGTTCGTGGCCACTGGTGACGGCGACTGTTGTTCAATCGGGGCGGGGCATTGGGTGCACACGACGCGATACAATCCAAACATGGTCGTGCTGCTGCTCGATAATGGGGTATATGGGCTGACAAAGAACCAAACATCCCCGACATCACCAAAAGGCTTCCCGAGCAACACTCAGCCGCGTGGCGCCGTTCTAGATCCGCTGAATCCGCTCACTGGCACACTAGGAATATCGAATGCCTCGTTCGTCGCGCAGACGGCGGACTGGATTCCGGATCACTTGTACGAGACTATCTCGGCCGGGTTCCATCACAAGGGGTTCTCATTCATCCGGATCTTGCAGCGCTGTCCGCAGTACACGACTTCGATATTCGAACAAGCCGTCCGGGATCCAAAGCTCACCGAGTTATTGGTTCATCCGGACGGAATCGACATCGAAGGCATAAAGGACTTATACACGAACCACATCTACCACGACCCCTCCGACCTGGTTGAAGCGCATCGGCTGGCCGCAAATCCGGCGCGGCTCCTGCTCGGGCTTTACTACCAGAACGAGTCTGTTCCGCGACTGGAGGAAGTCAGGGCCGTTCCCAGTCGCTCGGTCGAGGAGAAGATTGACATTCTGAACACGGAGCTAGACCGCTATGCCGTCTGATGAACGGATAGACGAGGCACTCGACGCGCTGTCCGGGCAAACGCAGGCCTTTCGGTCCGCGCTTGCCGTCACAATCGACCAGCTGAGCGTGTTCGCGAACACGCACGGTGCCGAGAAAGAGCAAAGAGCCGACTTGATCGCGATGGAACTGGGTCCGTTTGCGGCAGATTTGGTCGATGCCAGTGAGTTCTCCCAATACGCCGGTGACGCCACCGAGTCGACCACGCAGACATTGAAGACCGTCGATCAGGCACAGGCGACGCTGAACGAACTCGCAGACAAGGGTGACGAGCTGTTCGTGGTGGATGTGGAGAGTGGTGGCAGTCTTTGGCACTCCGTCGCGCAGCGACTCGGTGAGTTGGGTCGTGCTTTCGCCGCGGCGCGTGCGTTCGAGCAGGCAAAGGCAAACGGGGAAGAGGCGGAAGCGGCTGAAGCGCTGCCATTCAGCAGGTGGAGCAGCAAGGAACGTCGTCTCGCACCACCCCTCGTTGTAACAGTCGATGGCGCGGACTGCCGGGCCAACGCACTAGCAGATTTCTTGGACGGAACGCTCAAGATCATTCTGTTGCTGAGAGGTGATTCCACACCTGCACCTCTGGTCCGCCTGGTAACGCCTGGAACTCTGGTAGCACAGGCTTCAGACGTAGCGGGTCTGAAACGAGTGGGTAAGTGGGACGGACCCGGAATTGGCGCCGTCGTTCCGGAAACTGCCGCGCGTTTTGTGCACGATCCCCAAGGAGGCGAAACGTCGGTCGCCCGCCTCAAGATCGGCCATCTGCCCGAGGGCAAGCGCAGAAAGCCATTGGGTGGCGTGAGTGTGGCACAACAAGCTGAAGAGATGCGTCAACTCAAGGCTCTCGGGGAGGCGCCCAAGGCTGCCCCGGCAGCGGAGGAGCCGGACGTGCCGGTCAACCCTGCCGACAAACTCGCAGCCTGGTTGCTCACCAGGGCCAACCTGGAAGACGCCGGATAGTAGTGACATATGCTAATTGAGATCCTTCGCTCAACGGCGATCGTTGCCGGGGTGGGTCTCGTTTTCGGTATTCTGATAACGATAGCCCATCTGAAGCTCAAGGTCTGGGAAGACCCACGAATCGACGCGGTCACTGACTTGCTCCCCGGAAGTAACTGCGGTGCTTGCGGAGAAGCGGGCTGCCGTGCGTTTGCGGAAGCGCTGATAGCCGGGAAGGTCCTTCCCGCAACATGCACTGTGATGGGGCCTGATGACATCGAAGATGTTGCAGGCCTCCTGGGCGTTGATGCAGGTGAGGCCCAGAAGAGAGTCGCGCGCCTGTTGTGTGCCGGCGGGACCGACGTGGCCGTTCAACAGGCTCAGTACCGCGGTCTAGAAACGTGCAAGGCTGCCGCTGCGGTCGCGGGGGGTGGCAAGGGCTGTGCTTGGGGCTGCCTCGGACTGGACGATTGTAAGGAAGTCTGTGACTTCGACGCGATCGTCATGAATGAGAACAGAATTCCGGTGGTGACCCCGGAAAAGTGTACCGCATGTGGAGACTGCGTCGACGCCTGCCCGCTCGACCTGTTCACGATCATGCCGATGGAGCAGCAATTGATCGTGCAGTGCAAAAATTTGCTTGCGGGCGATGACGCTGAAAATATGTGCAAAGTCGCATGCAACGCATGCGCCAGGTGTGTCGCCGATGGTGCACCCGGTTTAATAGAGATGGTAAACAACCTTCCAGTGATTGATTACGAGAAGAACGTACTTGCTAGTCCTGAGGCTGTCGGTAGGTGCCCAACAAACGCCATCGTCTGGCTCGAAGGACAGCAGTTCGCGGACACGCTCGAGTTGGTTAGGAGTGCAAAGGAATGAAAGAGAACAGAAGCGATTCGAAATCCCCCAAATATCCGGGGATTCTGACGGCTACAGACGGCACCACGGCGACGGTTGAGGCCGAAACCAATGCCGCCGAAGCGGCCGGTGCATATCCGATTACTCCCTCCACGAACATGGGCGAGGGATGGGCAAAGGCGGTGGCAGTCGGGAAGCGTAACGTCAACGGGCGGAAGCTCATTTTCTTCGAGCCTGAAGGCGAACACGCCGCGGCAGCCGTTACTGCCGGTATGGCGATGACGGGCCTTCGCGCAACGAATTTTTCGAGCGGGCAAGGCATAGCGTACATGCACGAATCGCTCTACGCCGCTGTTGGCAAGCGCCTGACCTACGTGCTCAACATCGGCGCGAGGGCGATGACCAAACACACATTGAACGTTCACGCCGGCCATGACGACTATCATGCCATCGACGACACTGGATTCTTCCAGTACTTCGCGAAGAACGTGCAGGAAGCGGGAGACCTACCTCTCATAGCTCACCGCACGGCGGAGTTGGCGTTGAACCCCGGTGTCTGCGCTCAGGACGGCTTCCTGACGACCCACGTCATCGAATCCGCTTTGATCCCAGAACCAGGATTGGTGAAGGAATACCTCGGCGACCCATCTGATATCATCGACTCTCCTACACCGGCCCAGAAGTGGGTGTTTGGTGAGAAGCGACGACGCATTCCCGAGATGTTCGACGTCGACTATCCCGCGATGGTGGGTGTGGTACAGAATCAGGAGTCGTATGCCCAGGGTGTTGCCGCGCAACGCCCGTTCTTTTTCGATCATATCGCTCCTCTGGCAGACCAGGCCATGGCCGAGTTTGCGGCGCTTACGGGCAGGGAGTATGTCCGTGCGAAGGGCTACCGCATGGAAGACGCCGAGTACGTGTTGCTCGGCCAGGGTTCATTGGTCTGCAATGCCGAAGCCGTGTGCGACTACTTGCGTGAGACAAAGGGAATGAAGATTGGCGTAATCAATCTCACGATGTTCCGTCCTTTCCCGGCCGACGTGCTCACGAGACTATTGCGCGGCAAAAAGGCCGTGACGGTACTAGAGAGAACGGATCAGCCACTCGCCGTTGATCTTCCGATCGTGCGCGAAATCCGCGCTGCGATGGGCAAGGCAATTGAGAACGGTCGAGGCAACGGGAGCAAGCCGTACTCGGACCTGGAGTCGTACGCGCACAACGACGTACCGGAGATCTACTCGGGTGCTTTCGGCATGGGAAGCCGCGATCTCCAGCCCGGCGATCTCGTCGCGGCCGCGGAGAACATGCTCGAGGGCGGTAAGAACATGCGTCAGTTCTACCTCTCGATCGATTTCATTCGGCCGAACACGTCGAATCCGAAGCTTCAGATCTGGCAAGAAGAGATGCTGAAGAACTATCCGAAGATCGCAGACCTCGCGCTGCCATCCGCCGGCAACATCAACCTGCTGCCGTCAGAAGCTGTCACGATTCGTATGCACTCCGTTGGCGGTTGGGGAGCGATCACGACAGGTAAGAACATCGCGATGACGTCCGCCGATCTGTTTGGCCTGAATATTCAAGCCAATCCCAAGTACGGATCGGAGAAGAAGGGCCAGCCCACGACGTTCTTCGCCACGCTCTCGCCAGAGCCACTTCGCCTCAACTGCGAACTGAAGAATGTGAGCGTGGTGCTAGCGCCCGATCCGAACGTGTGTAGGCACTCCAACCCACTTGCCGGAATCGCGGAAGACGGCGTGTTCATCATGCAGAGCGACCTCTCTGAAGAGGAGTTCTGGAACACGCTCCCCGGCTCCGTGCAGCAGACCATCAAGGACAAGAAGGTCAAGACCTTCCTACTCGATGGCTTCAAGATTGCGTCTGAAGAGGCGTCTGACCCCGCGTTGCGTTACCGCATGCAGGGAGCTGCGTTCATGGGCGCGTTCTTCCATGAGTCGCCATTGGTAGAACGCCATGGCTTGGATGAAGAGAAGCTCTTTGAGGGTATCAGAGCCCAGGTGCAGAAGAAGTTCGGACACCTCGGTGAGCGTGTTGTAGAAGACAACGTGAGGGTGATCCGTCGCGGATATGACGAGATACGGCCGGTTGACGCTGAAAAGCTTTCGATCGACGAGTCTTCAATCGGTGCAGCGCCGAAGATGCCGGCGATTCTCGACGGGACTAATTGGAAAGACGGGTTCGGTAATCCTGGACGGTTCTGGGAACAGGTCTGCCATCTCTATAAGACAGCGAGCGATCCGATAGCGGATCCGTTTGCGGCGATCAGCGCCATTCCCGCCGCGACAAGCGTCATCCGCGATATGACCGACGTGCGGTTCGAGATTCCCGAGTTCGTTCCCGAGAACTGTACAGGCTGCGCACAGTGCTGGACTCAGTGTCCTGACACGGCAATCCCTGGCCTAGTAACCGAAATCGACCAAGTGATCGTTGCTGCGATCAACACGGTTGCCGCAAACGGCCGGACCTTCGATCGTCTGCGCCAGATAGTCCCGCACTTGGCACGCGAAACTCGGCGCATCATGAAGGGCATCGATGTCAAGAACTATGCAGATGTCCTCTCGACGGCGTACAAGACCGTCAGCGACAAGCTCAATATGGATCCTGAGAAGAGAGCGGAACTGGATGCCGAGTTCGCGCCAGTATACGCGGCACTCGCTGAGTTTCCGTTGGCGAAGACCGCTCCATTCTTTGACCTTCCGGAAAGTCAAGAAGCCGGGACGGGCGGACTGCTCTCGATAACGGTCAACCCGAACACCTGCAAAGGATGCAACCTCTGCGTTGAGGTTTGTCCGGACGGTGCGCTGAAGACGATCAAGCAGGATGAAGCAGCGGTCGAGAAGCTGCGCCGCAACTGGGAGTTGTGGGAGAACCTACCGGACACCGACGAGCGCTACATCAAGATCTCTGATATGGATGATGGCGTCGGTGTTCTGTCCTCCTTGCTGCTCAAGAAACAGAACTACACATCGATGGTAGGTGGTGACGGAGCCTGCATGGGATGCGGCGAGAAGACCGTTATCCACTTGGTCATGTCGGCTGTGAACGCTCTGATGTACCCGCGTGTGGCCAAGTACGTAGAAAAGCTGGACGGCATGATTGCCCAGCTCGACGAAAAGGCGCGAGGGATCCTCTCCGCAGAGGTAGATCTCGACAAGGTAGCCGAGGGCAACGGCGGCGACGGAGTCGAGATATCTCTCGAGGAATCGAAGAAGGCCGACGTTGAGCGCATCAACAAGATCATTGGCGAGCTCAAAGATCTCAGATGGCGTTACACCGAAGGACCGACCGGACGTGGCAGGTCTCCCATGGGCATGACGAACGCCACTGGATGTTCGTCCGTTTGGGGTAGTACGTATCCGTTTAATCCTTACCCGTTCCCCTGGACGAACCATCTATTCCAGGATGCGCCCTCGATAGCAGTCGGAATCTTCGAAGGTCACATGCGGAAGATGGCTGACGGGTTCGTGTTAGTGCGTCGCGCCGACCTGGAACTGAGCGGTGAATACGACGCCGAGGTCCATGAGCCGGTCTTCGGGAATTTCGACTGGCGTGAATTCAATGATGAAGAGTTTAAGATGTGCCCGCCCATCTTCGCCACCGGCGGAGACGGCGCGATGTTCGACATCGGATTCCAGAACCTGTCGCGTATGTTTGCCTCTGGTAAGCCGATCCGTGCGATCATCCTGGACACGCAGGTCTATTCGAACACCGGCGGCCAGGCTTGTACGAGCGGCTTCCACGGCCAGGTCTCCGAGATGGACGAGTACGGTAAGGGCCAGCAAGGTAAAGAGGAGCAGAGGAAGGAGATGTCCCTGATCGCGATGGCGCACGGAAAGGTGTTTGTGCACCAGAGTACTCAGGCCGCTGCTTCACATCTGCTCGAGGGAGTCCTGAAGGGCCTCCAGGTACGGTGCCCGTCACTGTTCCTGCTGCACAGTCCCTGCGCGCCGGAACACGCGATTGGCGACGATGCGGCAGCACGTGCTTCGAAGCTATCCCTCGAGAGCCGCGCATTTCCGGTTCTCACGTACAACCCGTATGACGGTGACAGCCTCTGCGACCAGTTGAGCCTGGACGGCAACCCGTCGTTGGACGACAAGTGGCCCATGTACGAGGTCACGTACGTTGACGACGACGGAGCGGAGCAGAAGATGGAACTGCCGCTCACGATCGCCGATTGGGCGGCCACGGAGGGTCGTTTCGTCAAGCACGTCAAGAAGGTCAAGGGCGAGGTTGACGAAGACGAGATGGTGCTGTACCACCAGTATTTGGAACTGTCTCCTGAGGATCGTGAGGGTAAAACGGCCTTCATCTATC
>JBDGYW010000055.1:0-16290 GCA_039588935.1 Gemmatimonadota bacterium
GTGCTCGACGGGGCGGGGAACACAGATCCGATTCGAGCGGATACGACGCCTGGCGCACGGTGGCGGTATTCAGGTGGTGGCTACACCGTGATGCAACTGATGGTCGCGGATTTGACGGGCCGGCCGTTCCCGGCCGTGTTGACCGGTCGCGTGCTCGAACCCTTCGGAATGGCATTGAGCACCTACGAACAACCACTGCCGGAAGCGCGGCATGCCGAAGCGGCCACAGGGTACAGGGGAGACGGTAGCGAAGTAGAATACAAGTGGCACGTGTATCCAGAAATGGCAGCGGCAGGCCTGTGGACAACTCCAAGTGATCTCGCGCGGTTCGCACTAGGGATTCTCGATGCCTATCACGGTCGCGCGGAAGGCGTGCTGAGTCAGGAGACCGCCCGAGCGATGCTGACGCCGGGAATGAACAACCATGGTCTTGGGCCAGCCATCGGAGCTGGCGGGACCATGTTCGGACACGGAGGTTCCAACGCAGGGTATCGTTGCCAATTCTACGCATTCATGGAGAGCGGAGACGGTGTTGCGGTGATGACGAACTCGGACAACGGCGGAATGCTAAATCAGGAAATCATCCAAACCCTTGCCGATTTGTATGACTGGCCAGCCCTGAAAGCAGAAGCGAGAGAGGTGGCCGAAGTAGATCCCGGCATTATTGAGGAACTTGCCGGACGGTATGAGGTCCCGGGCGAGGTCATTGTTACGCTCGAAGTTGTTGATGGAGAGTTGTGGGCTGATGTGCCCGGCGAAGGTCGCCAAGAGTTGTTGCCTGAGTCGGATACCGTCTTCTTCAGTCGGGTTGACGGTACAGAGTTGACCTTTGTGCGCGAGAATGGTCGTGTTGTCGCGTTCACCGTTGGAGGTACACGGGCCGAGCGTATGCGTTAGCGCAAAGTCGATCCCGGGTCACGTTGTGTTACCAGGGCTCGATCCGCTCCAGAAAATCGAGTACCGCCTCGTTGAATCTTACCGGCGCCTCCATGTTTACCATGTGAGCGACATCGAGTATCACTACCTTCTCCGCGCCTGGTATCCGTTCCAGAATCAAATCCACGATCTGGTGGATGTCAGGCATGTCGATGCTGCCCGAGATGGCGAGCGTAGGTTTGCGGATCTGGTGCAGCCATTCCGTTGCCGGCGGGTCGAGCTCCTCAGTGAAGTGTGCGTACTCCCATCGCTGCTCACTCCCGGCGAGCATTTCGAGAACGCGTTGCCTAACCACCAGATCAACCTGCGAAGCGTCGCGTTGCGGTCCGTCACACCACCACCGGGCAAACGTCTCGAATATCTCAGAGGACTCTTTGGTCTCAAAGGCAGCCGTCAATTCGTCGATGTATTCCTGAAGCTCGTCGCTGTTGTACCCAAAGCCTGAGAGACCGGGCCCTGCCAATACCAGCCCCGCCACCATTTCCGGATACGCAAGTGCAAAGTCAACTGCAATCCCGCCTCCCATTGAGAGACCCACGATTACGGCACGCTCGACGCGTAACGCTACCAAGAGCCGGCGCAGATCCTCGTGGTCGGCGAATGCGACTGGCTCGGCACGTGAAAGCCCGTGGGCTCTCACGTCATACCGTATGACCCGGTAGTCGTGCGCAAACGTCTCGAATTGGCCATCCCACATCCGCCGGTCGAGGTATCCGCCGTGGATCATCACCACTGGTGATCCGACGCCGGCCTCCTCGTAGTAGAGTGTGGCACCACTTACCTCGACGTACCCGTCGGTGATGGAGATCGCGGGATTTGAGCAGCCCGCAGCAACGAGAAGACAGAACAGACTTGAGCGTTTCATCGATTCTTCCATGGCCGAATAGTGGGTGCACGCGTTAGCTGAAACAAAGTACACACATCGTTGCTGTTGGATCCTCACGGCACATTGACACGTAGTGATGGTACCGCTCCATCGGTGCTTCTTTGACCACCTGCTTCACAGGGAGGCGGCTAGTGTGCACCTTTATACAAAGGATCGGCCGATGACCAGGCGAATGCGAGGCAGCGACATGGTTGATACCAAGGGAACGAGCGACGGTACACGAGTCCTTCAGTTCATGATAGAGTTGCTCGGCGTGGACCCACCCATATGGCGGCGCATACAGGTGCCGGAGAACTACTCCTTCTGGGACCTGCATGTGGCAATACAGGACGCGATGGGCTGGCGGGATTATCACCTACATGCGTTTCGAGTGGTTGGCTCCGAGGATGTCATCGGAATCCCTGACAAGGAGGGGGACGATCCGCTCGAGACCAAGCCGGGCTGGAAGCTCCGGATCTTCGATTATTTCAATGCCCAATGTCCCTTGGCTGTATACGAATATGACTTTGGCAGTTCCTGGGTGCACGCAATCCGCTTTGAGGGCCTCCAAGATGCGGAAGCAGGCGGTACATACCCGAAGTGCCTCGATGGCGCCAGACACAGACCTCCAGAGGACTGCGGTGGAGTGCAAGGATATGAGGATCTTCTGAAGACGCTATCGGACCCGTCTGATCCGGAACACGCATCAAAGCTTGAGTGGGTCGGGGGCTCTTTCGACTCGGAACATTTCGATGCAACTGCGATTCAGTTCGACAATCCGGTAGAGCGGTGGCGCAAGGCGGTTGGAGGGAGTGAGCAGTAGTGGCGGTAGCCTTCGTCTCTTCTTGGATCCACGGGGCCAGGTGTGGGTCTTCAATGAAAGAGGTGCACTATGACCGTGCGTAGGTTCTCAAAAGGTGATGCGATCAAGTTCGGATGGGAGACTACAACGGGTAATCTGGGGCTTCTGATTCTTGCGCTGATGATCATCGTCGCGATCGGTGTCATGCCTGCAGTTGTATCGGACTCGTGGGTGGTTGCGACCGTGGCCTGGGTGTTTGATATGGCCGTCGGAATGGGCATTCTGCGTATGACACTGCGGTTTGTGGATGGAGAGAAAGGTGAGTTGGTCGATCTTTTCTCGACGATTCCGCTCATTTTCAAGTATCTGGTTGCGTCAATCGTGGTGGGATTCGTGGTGACTGTTGGATTCTGCCTGTTGATCCTACCGGGCATCTATTGGTCTGTCCGACTTTACATGTTCCCATGGGTCCTGGTTGACAAGGACGTTGGCCCGTTCGAGGCTTTGCGCCAGAGTTGGGAGATGACGCGAGGGTCATTCTGGAATCTGATCCTGTTAGGTGTGCTACTGTGCGGTATCAACATTCTTGGGACGATAGCGCTTCTGTTGGGCCTGTTGGTGACGATCCCGTTGTCTGTGGTTGCTGTGGGGTATGCATATCGGCGTATGGAAGAGGCGACGATCGGCTGACTCTGTGTTTCCTGATTCGTTCATTGCCGCCATTGCGGACCGATATGAGATAACGGACGAGATCGGTCGAGGCGGCATGTCCATTGTGTACCTGGCCAACGATCTCGAGGGTGGCCTGTCTGTAGCAGTCAAGGTGCTCCGCCCGGAGCTTATCGGTGACGTCTCTTCCAGGCGATTCCTCCGGGAGATCGAGCTCATGCGCCAGCTGGATCACCCGCGGATTGTGCCATTGTTGGATGCGGGTGAGCAGGCTGGCCTACCTTATTGCGTCACGGAGTATTTGAAGGGCGAATCACTGCGGGTTCGGTTGAAACGAGAAGCACAGCTCCAGGTCCGGGATGCCCTCGTCATCGCCTGCGACGTTGCTGAAGCACTGGAATACGCCCACGTACGCGGGCTGATTCACCGGGACATCAAGCCAGAAAACATCCTTCTCAGCGGAAGCCACGCTATCGTGTCCGACTTCGGATTGGCTCGCGCGGTCGGATTGACCGGGCGCGTCACACAGAGCGGCTACGTGGTGGGCACGGTTAAGTACATGAGCCCAGAGCAATCTGAAGGAGAACGGGAATTGGATGTGCGCACAGACGTCTATTCACTCGGCTGCGTATTGTACGAGATGTTCTCAGGCGATCCTCCGTTTACCGGCTCCACACCGCCGGCAGTGGTTGCGCGGAAGTTGCACGGTCATTTGCCATCTTTGAGGTTGGTCCGCCCCGACGTCACGGAACGCCAGGAAGGAGTGATTGCCAAGGCACTGCAGAGGGACCCTGCTGACCGCTACGCTGAATGCGGGCAGTTCCTCTCCGCATTGCGAGGTCTCCTGCACGATTTGGATTGACGGGCAGGAAGAGTAGTAGTACAAAAACTGGGTCTCGGATCGAGCATTCGTCAGAATCTCCAGGGGCGGTTCGGCGGCTCTCTAGTGGAGTTGGTGCTCTGCTGCCGTGTTGAACGGAGGTATGGGGTGTGACGATGAGAGCATTGCTGGCCGTCTTGATCGCAGTGTCAGCCGGCACCGTTCCTCTACGGGCTCAGAACTCAATGCTGTGCTCATAGTCAACCCCATTCCGGATGATCGCGATGCTGACTCCGCCTATGTCGTGGATGAGACGACGGCGCTTCGCCGTCGCCTCATGCCCTGGCGTCGCAACGTAGTCAGGACAATTCCACTGTGTCCCGGCAACTTCTGCGGTGACCTACTCTCGGACAGCGCCGAGTTGGTGCGAGAGCGTGTGGCGTCGGAGTTGGCGTCGGTTTGGCTCGAAAAGGCACTCCGTCATGGCCCGGACAGCAGCCTGTTCGTGCGTGGCAACGCGTTTCTGGCGTTGGCTCTTTTGTACCAAGTCGAGGAAGTCGACGGACAACTGCGTGACTTGCAGACCTGTGAGTTGCTCGACCGCGAGGTGAACCTGCTCACGCGTGCACGGGCTGTCGTTGCCATCGCGCAAGGAGAACATGCATTGGTGGTCGAACAGGTAATTCAGGGCCTGGACGGATACGAGGAGCTGGTTCCTCAGCTCAGTGAGATCCTGGGTTGTTCGGGTGAAGCACCGAGTTGAGTGGCCTGCCAACGGCGCTGTGCCTCTTGAGTTTCGGGAGAGCATCCTGTCGCGCCAGCCTCGCTTTTCCCGCGTTTCTGTGATAGAGTACCGATCCAGCAGCCAAATCCAGAAAGCGCGCGGACCTTCCATCCGCAATTGCTGACACTGATCAATCGAACTCGAGAGGAACCCCGATGTCATCTGCTTCCTGTGCCCCCAACCGTGCGCGACACCGCTCGCATAGCCGCTTCGGAATGATGACGCTTGCAATGCTACTCACGTTGTCGATGGCGGGTGAGATGGCAACACCCGCAGTGCTCAATGCGCAAGATGCCGTGCGATCGAGTGTCCAGAGCGACGCCGACATTCAATTACCGAACTACCGTTTAGCTGGCAGGTTTGCTCCATACAAGATGCAGGAGTTGATCTACAGCACGTCGGTGACACCACGATGGATCGAGGGCAGTGAGAGATTCTGGTATGAGTGGGAGACCTCTGACGGGAAGTTCTTCTACATAGTCGATCCGGTCACGGGTTCCAAGCGAGAACTCTTCGACAGAGACCGGATTGCAGCAGAGCTGACTCGGATCACCAAGGACCCATGGGACGCACAACACCTTCCTATCCGCGAAGTGAAGTTTGTCGATGCGAACACGCTTCAGTTCGAGGTTGAGTCTTCCCAGGACGAAGAGAAGGAAGAAGAGTAAGTTGATGAGGAGGAACAGGAGCAAGAGGATGAAGATGAGAACGACAGGCGCCCGCGCACCAAGAAGAAGGTCTTCCATTTCGAATATGATGTGAACACGCAGACGCTCCGTGAGTTGGAGGACTATGAGGAACCGGACAACCACCCGTCGTGGGCAAGTGTTTCGCCGGACGGACAGACGGTTGTCTTTGCCCGGAGCCACAACCTGTACTCGATGAGCGCTGAGGCGTACCAGCAGATTCTCGATGCCCGTCGCGGCAAAGACGGAGAGGAGGCCGACAGCCTTGCCGAGCTGGTCGAGGTAGAGGAAACACAGCTCACGACGGATGGCGAGGAGCACTACAGCTATTCTGTATTTGATCGTGGCGACACGGACGTCGAACGGGAGAAGAACAAAGACGAGCGCAAACGCACGAGAGCGACGTGGTCGCAGGACTCGAGGCGCTTTGCGCTCGTGCGAAGCGATCAAAGAGAGTCAGGAGAACTGTGGGTCATCCATTCTGTCGGCAACGATCGGCCGGAACTCGAGACCTACAAATACGACATGCCTGGAGAGGAGAAGGTCACCCAGTCCGAGATTCTGATCTATGATCTGGAGTCGAGCGAGATGGTGAAAGTGCAGGCCGATGCCTTCCAAGATCAGTCAGTTTCCATATCCAGCGCACGGCAGTTCATCTATCCCGCGAGCGATGAACCGCGGCGCACACTCTGGCTTGCGGACAACTCTGACCAACTCTTCTTCACGCGGAGCAGCCGTGATCTTCACCGGATCGACGTATGTGTGGCTGACGCAAACACCGGTGAGGTGCAGGTACTCATTGAGGAACGCCTCAACACGTATGTAGAGGAGCAACGGCTCGAACTACTTCAGTCCGGCGACATGCTCTGGTGGTCGGAGCGTGACGGCTGGGCGCATCTGTATCGCTTCGGACCCGATGGCACGCTCCGAAATCGCCTGACGGAGGGACCGTGGTCGGTGCGCAGGGTCGAGGGCATCGACGAACAACGCGGGTTGGTCTACTTCGTCGCCAACGCCCGCGAACAGGGGGAAGACCCCTACTACCAGCACACGTATCGAGTGAACCTGAACGGCAGTGGCCTGACTCTTCTCGACGCAGGAGATTTCGATCATCGTGTGAGCATGGGCGAGTCGAATCGGTTCTTCGTCAACAACTACTCCCGGGTGAATACCACACCTGCGGTTTCTCTTCACGGTGCCAACGGTCGGAGAATCATGGACCTCGAAGAGGCGGACTTCTCAAAGCTCTTCGAGGCAGGCTACGATTTCCCGGAAACCTATACCGTCAAGGCCGATGACCACGTTACCGATCTGTACGGTGTGTTTTACAAACCCTTCGACTTCGATCCGGAGAAGACCTATCCCATCGTTGCCTATGTCTACCCGGGTCCGCAGACAGAAGCGGTGTCCAAATCCTTCTCGACAAACCGATACGAGACGGCATTGGCGCAGTTTGGAATTATCGTGGTCACGATCGGTAACCGCGGCGGGCATCCTGCAAGGTCCAAGTGGTATCACAACTACGGCTATGGCAACCTGCGGGACTACGGCCTGGCCGACAAGAAGGCCGCGATCGAGCAGCTCGCCGACAGACACGACTACATAGATATCGATCGAGTCGGTATCTACGGTCATTCCGGCGGCGGGTTCATGTCTACGGCAGCAATGCTCGTGTACCCTGATTTCTTCAAGGTCGCCGTTTCTTCTTCGGGCAACCATAACAACGATGTCTACAACCGGTGGTGGTCGGAGAAGCATCACGGAGTGAAGGAAGAGGTCGATGACTCCGGGAAAGTGTCGTTCGAGTACGACATTGAGAAGAACTCAGAGCTTGCGCGCAACCTACAGGGACACCTGTTGCTCACAACAGGTGATGAAGACAACAACGTCCACATGGCAGGCACGCTTCGAATGGCGGAGGCACTGATACGCGCCAACAAGCGGTTCGACTTCTTTGTATTCCCGGGCCAACGCCATGGCTACGGAGACATGGGTGACTACTGGTTCTGGCTCCGGGCCGAGTACTTCGTGAAGCACTTGCTTGGAGAAGAACGCGGTGCCGCCGACATATGGGAGCTGAACGTGGAGAGGGAGCAGACGGGAGGTAGTGGAGGGCGATCGTCTAGTCAGCGGTGAGGTGAGGTTAGCCGGGAGCGGGGCCGGTCCAGTCCCCGCTCCCCTTTCGCAGCCATACGCTTCACAACACTCGATTGGCGCCTTCCCTGAAACTGCGGCCACCCATCCACGTAATGAAGGCTGTCTCCGCGTAGGAACTGCATCTATGCGCCAGCGCTCTAACAGGTACGCCGCTCTGACTGCACTGTGTTGTGCCGCTCCGTGCGCACCCCTGGTGAGCCATGCGCAGGTCCACCGCTCGCTGGACTCTCTTGTTTACAGTGATTCTGCCACCGCAATCATTGTTGAGTTGGGACGCGCACGGCATCAAGTACAAGCTCTCCGACTGGCTGGATATCGATCGAAGATCTTCACCCGCATGGAGGGACGAGTCGGAGCGAGCAGGTTCGGGCCTGGCTGGAGGGTATTCAAGTACGAGACCGCAGCGCGGATGCACTGGGTCCAGAATGGAGATGTGAGGGTCGATGTCGAGGGCGGGCGAATGGCCGGCGCACGTATGCCGGGATTCGGACGAAACGAAATGGCCGATTTCTTCGAGGAGATCTTTGGCGGAGAACCGTGGTTCATTCCATCCTCTATGGGTGACGAAGTCAGGCTATTAGGGCTGCCGGAGGTGGATGCGCTGCACCCGTTCGCGAGAGGCGCCCAGCGTTACTACCACTACGAGATCATTGACTCACTACGGATTGCGCATTCCGACCGTACCGTCAGAATCGTCAGCGTCCAAGTCGAGCCACGTTCTGATCTGGTATCTGGTGTCACCGAAGAAGAGGTGTGGGAGGGGAGGGCCCGTCCGAATCCTAACGCCGCAAGACGGCGCCGAATACTTGCCACGACGTTGGATCCCTACGCGAGGTCGCTGATTTCGGGCCGCATATGGATCGATGCCGACAGTCTGGATGTGGTACGCCTCACCTGCGCGTTTCTTGGAGAGGGGATCTGGAATTACGAAGACGATGCACCTGAGCTCGTCGCTCTAGAGGCTGACATCGAGTACGGCCTTCACCTGAACCGCTTCTGGCTCCCACACCGCCAGGTTCTCTCAGCACATTGGATCTTCAAGTTTTTGCCGGGGGCCGACCTTGTTGGAACCGGGATTACTACGTTTTCCGAACACGATGTCCACATTGCCGAGTCCGAGATCGTGTACGCACACGACGCACCAGCCTTCCGTATGCCTAACACAGTCACACTCCTCGAGGGCGAGCGAGGAACTTCAAGGCGACTGGGCACATGGAATTGTCCCGACGCATGGGAGTTCGAGGGAGACCCGAACGATCCGGATTGTGGTACGCAGCCAACCACCAGCGCCGGTGTCACGACCGACGGCAAGAGGTGGGAAGTGAACCTCCCGACGTTGGACTCGCTGAGGAGTTACGACTTCGAAGGCGAGTGGAATGAATCGATGGACCTGGCCGGTTCCGAGTTTCTGGACAACGCGATCAGCGAGATCGCAAAGTACGGTACGTCGTCGCCAGCGGCTCAGGCGTTTGCGAGGGATCCTGGCGGATTGGACTGGAAGCATATGTACAACGCTGTCGGCTTCAACCGTGTCCAGGGCATTTCCGTCGGGGGTGGATACCAGTGGGACCTCTGGCCTGCATACACCACGCTTCACCTGAACGCCCGATACGGCGTTCACGATCGGCATATGCTTGCATCGGCAACCTGGCGCCGGGACGCTCCGGCGGGGCGCTTCGAGTCCAGCGTGTACCGCTCGGTGCGCGATGTCGAACCGTGGACGCGCGGCACCGGCGTCGGCAACTCGCTGAAGGCGTTGGTTCTTGGCCACGACGACGCGGACTACTACTTCGCGCCGGCCGGTCTCGGGATCAGTTTCCACGGGTATGGCGGTTGGTTCAGAGACGGCAGGGTGTCGGTAGAGGCAGAGCGTCAGGAGGCACTGAGTAATATCACCTCATCTCCGTTCTCGGGCGGGTTCCAACCCAATCCGGTGATCGTGAACGGTGACTTCATCCGCGGCGCTCTGTCCAAGAGCTGGCACCCCGGATTCAGCGGCACCACCGAAATCACCCTCGGAGCAGAAGGTCTTTTCTCGAGAGACAGTTTGTCCGGGCGGTTCTGGGGGGGCGCCCACCTTCCCTACGGTTCTGCCACGGCCATCAGTTCGCTGCGGTTGCGGGGAGGGATCGTGATTGGCAGCGAGCTACCACAGATGCGTTACCGCGTCGGCGGGCCGAAGACTGTGCGCGGCTACGAGTACGGTGAGCAGAGCGGTCGGACAATCTGGTCGGCCCAAGGCGACCTCGAGTGGATTGTGAGCCAGTGGTGGTCGCCCGTGCTCTTTGCGGATATCGGCGGTGTCGATTTTTCAGATACTCCGTTGGTCGGTCTCGGCGTCGGTGTGTCGCTGTTCTCGGGGTGGATGCGCTTCGATCTCGCGAGGGGAATGACGATGGGCGGTGGGTTCAGGTTCGATGTTTTGCTCGGAATTCCCACTAGCTGAGATTCTCAGGCCGTTTCTCCATTCTCGGCCGCGTCCATTTCGGAACAGATGCCGGTCGCGGCTTCCTCCCATAGAACAACCTGTCTGCGCGGATTGCGACACTACGAAACAGACTCGAGCGCCGCACACCCCGTCTCACCAGATTATGGAGCATACGATCGGGATGTGAGTATGGGCATACCGAAACACAACGTGCACAGTCGGTCCCAGTGTGAGACCAATAGATGTAGCAGAGTTCCTGGTTGATTTGCCACCGCGAAACACCGTCAATCTCGATTCGATCGTCGAACGGAATTGCCAACGGTGGGCAGCAGGTCGCGCACTTGTGGCAGCGTACGCAGAAATCCCGCACCGAGTCGTCCGGATCTCGTTGATCGGGGTTGAGGGGCATGTCGGTCGTGACGACGGCAATCCGGACGCGCGGTCCCAAATCGGGAGTCATGAGGAGGCCCATTCTACCGATCTCACCCAGGCCGGCGTCTCTCGCCACCAGAGGGCAGACCACGCGGTAGCTGCCGTCGATATGTGCCCTGGCATTGTGGCCAAGACCGCGAATGAACTCGGCCAACTGGACCGCTATGACGCCTGAGTCAACGTACTTCTGTGCCGATTCCATAACGGTCGAGCCGCGAGGGCCGGCATCGAGCATCCGTTTGTCCATCTCCACGGTGAGCGCGATGGCGTAATCATGCTCGAGCACCACCCGCCGACCGTATTCTGAACCCCGACCCACCACTGAGTACATATGGTAGTCTTGCAGTCTGGTGACACCGACGGAGTGCGCGCCAAGCTTGAGAGCCCATGCTCTGACGAACTGCGTCACTTCAGAGGGGGCCGCGTCAGTCCTTTCCGCTGCCACCTCGCCGTCAACGTGTCGTCGCAGATGCTCAATCGTGTCGAAGCTGGCTGCCGCGGCGTGGAACGATATGGGATCGTATTGTGTAGCACCTTTCGCAAGCAGGCCGGGCCGGCTCCTGAATTTGTCGTCCCACGCCTTTTTGTCAGGATTGCGGGTGTAGTACTCGTTGAACCGCCCTGTCCCAGGCTGGAGGAGACGCCGCGAGAACATGATGTCGCGTTCATCGATCCGAACTTCCGGAGTATCGTTACCCGAGATATGCGGGTTTCCGGTTGGAAAGAGTAGCGACACTGCTGCAGCAGCCGTAACCGCCAGCATCGTGATCGCCAATAACTGCTGGAACGGGAAACTCAGTATACCGACAGCCAGGAACGGTATTGGTGTGACGATCGCCAGGATCACGCCGACTACCGCAGCCCGTTTCTCTCCGTCCGCAAACGACACCAGAGCCACAAGGCCAAGTGAGACGAGCAGCAGAGCCGCAACCAAAACTGAGATTATCTCGATCACAAATCACCCAGATCTCAAGATACTCGACCGAGGCTTAGCTGGTGCATCCCCATACCCGATGAACTGGAGTTCGGAATGACTAGGTTCTGCTGGTCTGCGTGTGTTGGTCTGGTTGGTGTCATCGCTGCTACTACGACTGTGAACTCTCAGCAGGTCACGGCTGAAGACGTGGTATCTGCGTGCGCAGAAGCGTTGGGAGGACGGGACGCAATAGGTGATATCAAGACCCTTCGACTTTCATACCAACTCCCCGACCACCGAGGTCCGGCCCACCTGGAGTTGAAGCGTCCGAATCTGCTTCGGATTGGCGGCGACATTGTCTTCGACGGCGAACGTGCGGCAATCCTGGCTCGCCAGCCGCTGGTTGATGGTACTCCGAGGCCCGCCGAGCTTGTGCCTTCTGAGGAATGGAAAGACTTCGAAATGGAGGTTGGCTGGTTCTTCCCGGTATTTTTCGACTTCCCATCGGAGTACGGGGGGGTTGAGGTCATCGATGGTATAGAGACTCACAAACTGGAGGTGCACCTGCCCTTAGGTGCCCGTTTGAATTACTTCATCGATACCGCGACGCACCTTCCCCTCATGCTCGAGTCTTTTGTTACGGTGCACGGGAGAAAAAGCCGCTATGTCCGGAGGTTCGGCGAATACAGAGAGACGGGCGGAATTCTGTATCCCCATACGTTCACTTACTACTCACACCATGTGAGAGAGATGTTTACGGTGCCGATCACCGAGTTGGAACTGAACGTTCCGTTCGAGGACAGTCGGTTTGCCGTTCCCGCAGAACTCTACGAACCACAGCGTTAGCTTTCACGCTCAACGTCGACAGCCGTAACGGGAGGATAATAGTGAGGCAGAACCTGATTGGGTCGTGCACGGTGTTCGCGGCACTGTTGTGGGTTGCAGGCTGCACTCCCCAAGACACCGCACCGAGTCCGGAAGGCCCGTACCTCGGTCAGACACCGCCGGGTAACGCGCCTGAGATCTTTGCACCCGGCTTCATCTCCACTGGGACGGATGAAGTTGAAGCTGCGTTTGGTCCAGACGGCACTGAACTCTACCTGTCGGTCATGGCTGAGATAGGCACCGAGTTCGTCGCGGCAATAGCCGTGACCAGGGTCGAGAACGGAACTTGGACAGATCCGGAGATAGCCCCGTTTTCCGACGTTGGTCTCAATATGGACCCATTCGTTCACCCTGACGGATCCAAGGTCTACTTCACCTCTACCCGTCCACTCGAAGGTGAGCCGATGGGCTCGGAAGATGGTGAGGGACCCAAGTCCAACATCTGGGTTGTGGACAAGGTTGACGCCGGATGGGGTGAACCAAGGCCAATAGGACCTCCAATCAACGGATTTGGAAATGTGGTTGCGGCGACTGTTGCTCGGTCCGGAACGATGTATTTCACCAGGAGGCTGGAAGACGGGTGGGAGGGGATCTTCCGTTCGCGGTTCGTGAACGGCGAATACGAAGAACCTCAACGGCTCCCCGACAACGTGAATACAACCGAAACTCAGTTCCACTCCAGTATTTCGCCGGACGAGAGTTATCTGATCTTGTCGATATACGGGAGAGACGACTCATTCGGATCGACAGATTACTACGTGACGTTTAGGGACAGCAACGATGTTTGGAGTGATGTGATCAACCTCGGTGAGCCCATCAACTCCGAGGAGACGGAATCCGCGCCGTGCTTGTCTCCGGATGGTCGGTATTTCTTCTTCGGCAGCCAGGCGAAAACCGAGAGGACCGTGGATCCGGGAATGACCTTCGCCGATCTCAAGAGTGAGCTGGACATTCCCGGCAACGGCAGTTGGGACATCCATTGGGTGGACGTCAGCGTCATCGAGGCACTGCGGCCCGGAGGCTGATCTCAGAACACCAGCGAGACATTCGTCGTCTTTGTGTCTAACGTTAGAGTGTAGCCAAACCGGTGAAACTCACCATGCTTCGTGACTTTGATACGGCCTTCCCAACCAAATACTGGCACGCACTCGACGATGGACGTGTCCAGTGTGACATGTGCCCGCGGTACTGCAGGCTTCGTGATGGTCAGCGCGGCATGTGCTTCGTGCGCAGCAACGATGGTGGCAGGGTCGTGCTCACTACCTACGGTCGATCGAGCGGCTTCTGCGTCGATCCGATTGAGAAGAAGCCGCTCAACCATTTCCTCCCCGGTTCATCAATCCTGTCGTTTGGAACCGCGGGCTGCAATTTGGCCTGCAAGTTCTGCCAGAACTGGCATATCAGCAAGTCACGGGAAGTGGACACGTTGGCGGATTCTGCGTCTCCGGAACAGCTGGCTGAGGCCGCGGAGCGTCTCGAGTGCCGTAGTGTCGCGTTCACGTACAACGATCCCGTGATCTTTCACGAATACGCGATCGACGTTGCCAAGGCATGTCACGAACATGGAATCAAGACCGCTGCGGTGACGGCTGGTTACGTATGTGACGAGCCTCGGCGGGAGTTCTACGAGCACATGGATGCCGCAAACGTCGATTTGAAGGCGTTCACCGAAGAGTTCTACTGGGAACTCAGCAAGGGGCACCTCCAGCCTGTGCTGGACACACTATTGTACCTGAGGCGTGAGACGGATGTGTGGTTCGAAACCACGACATTGCTGATTCCCGGTAAGAACGATTCAGAGGAGGAAATCGACCGGATGACCGAGTGGGTTGTGGAACAGCTCGGTCCGGACGTGCCGATGCACTTCACGGCGTTCCATCCGGCGTGGAAGATGTCCGACATATCCTCCACACCGGTTTCTACCTTGACTAGAGCTCGGGAAATCGCCAGGCAGAACGGGGTGCGCTATGCCTTCACCGGCAACGTGCACGATAGAGCTGGCGCAAGCACATTCTGCCACGAGTGCGGTCAGACACTTATCGGGCGGGATTGGTATGTTCTTTCGGACTGGAACCTCACCGACGATGGACGCTGCTCCGAGTGTGACACGCAGTGTGCCGGGGTTTTCGATGGACCGGCGGGTTCCTGGGGTGGAAGGCGACAGCCGGTGCGGCTGGGTGGGTAAGGGCCATCATGGGACGGTACTTCGATAACGATGTTCAACCATCACCACAATGGCATCTCTTTGCCGGGGTCTTGCGATAAGGGGATCGCCCGGTAGAATTCCACCCTTCAATCCCGGCTCTGAGTCGTTGACCCAGGGTCGCTCTATGGTTGGATGTTTGGAGGCATCATGAAATCTCTGTTGGAGCGTCCGCTAGTCGGACTGGCGTTGATTGTCCCGCTTCTGGCTGGCTGCCAGGGTGGTACAGACTTCGAGATCGCCTACGAATCGTACGTACTCGACAACGGTCTCGAGGTGGTGCTTCACGAAGACCGCTCGGACCCGATCGCGGCAGTCGCGATTCTTTACCACGTCGGGTCGGCTCGTGAGGAACTCGGCAAAACCGGTTTCGCTCATCTCTTTGAGCACATGATGTTTCAATCCTCACAGCATGTAGCCGAGGACCAGTTCTTCCAGAAGATCCAAGCTTCAGGCGGCATGCTCAACGGATTCACCAGCTCCGACAATACTGTCTATTTCGAGGTCGTGCCGAACAATTCCCTTGAGATGGCGCTGTGGCTCGAGTCAGATCGCATGGGCTATCTGGTGCCCACCGTTACTCAAGAGGCCTTCAACAACCAACAGGGTGTAGTACAGAACGAGAAACGTCAGGGAGAGAACCGACCATACGGCCACACGAGCACAGTGATCAATCAACTCCTCTACCCAGAGAGCCACCCATACAGTTGGACGGTCATAGGCTCGATGGAGGACTTGGGCAACGCAACCGTCCAAGACGTGAGAGATTTCTTCACCACCTGGTATGGTCCGAACAATGCCACACTGGTGGTGGCGGGGGATTACGACAAGGATGAGACTGTGGCATGGATTGAGAAGTACTTCGGTGAGATTCCGGCGGCAGAACCTGTCGCTGATCCGACACCGATGCCAGTCACGCTCACTGAGACAAGACGCGCGTACCGTGAGGACAACTTCGCTCGATCGCCCGAACTCAACATGGTCTTTCCGACTGTCGAGCGATACAGCGAGGATGCGTATGCGCTGAACATGCTGGGGCGCCTATTCTCTGATGGGAAGAAGGCTCCACTGTACAAAGTGATAGTTGAGGAACAGAAACTCGCGCCATCCGTGTCTGCATACAACAGCAGTCGAGAATTGACAGGCGAGTTTCGGATCAGGATTCGGGCTTTCCCCGGAAAGTCGCTCACAGAAGCCGAGGCCGCGATCCAGGCGTCCTTTGCCAAGTTGGAAGAGGAGCGGTTCACCGAGGCTGACCTGAATCGTATCAAGGCTCAGATGGAGACCAACTTCTACAACGGGATCTCGAGTATCTTCGGAAAGGCGTATCAGCTGGCCAGTTACAACGAGTTTGCAGGCTCACCCGGCTTCGTAGAAGAGGACATCGCGAACTCACTCGCGGTGACCGTGGACGACGTTTGGCGGGTGTACAACGAGTACATCAAGGACAAGAGCTTCGTGCTCACGAGCTTTGTGCCGCGCGGCGGTGTCGACCTGATCGCCAGCGGATCCGAGTTGTTCGAGATCGAGGAGGAATCGATCACTCAGGCGGGGACGGCAATAGGAGCCGGCGCTGCGGCGGTTTCCCCGGTTGAACCGCTCCCTTCAGCGTTCGATCGCTCGGTAGAGCCGGAGAAGGGGCCGTCTCCGACGATCACTTTGCCAGATGTCTGGACGCACACCTTTGATAACGGCCTGAGACTCTTT
>JBDGYW010000056.1:0-32384 GCA_039588935.1 Gemmatimonadota bacterium
TACCCGACACTTCTGGTAAAAAAACATCGAGGACCGTGACGTCAGGCCTAACTAGCTCGTGAAGAGCCATGCCGTCCTTGCCCGTCTCGGCTCGGTGCACCACGTGGCCTAGCCTCTGGTAGTACTCGCCGAGAGCGTCGAGAATGCTGGGGTCGTCATCGATGAACAAAATCGTGCACTTCGCCATGTGATCCACCAACCTATGTCGCGTCTTGGTCTATTGAAGCCGGTGCCTCGAGACGATGTTGGCCGATAACGGACTGGAGTTTCTCGGCGCTCCGCAAACCATCTCCAAACGCTTTCACATGGAAATACCCGTGTACCGAACTGACGAGTTCACTGAGCCGTTCCAGACGCTCCTCCCAGACAGTGGTGACATCCTCGTCGGCGGCTTCGTGTCCAAGTGGATGCTTCGCGTCATATAGATTGCGCAAGCGGATGTATGCGAAGTCCGCGGTCGGCTTCTCTACGAGTTTCAACGTCGACGACCGAGGTATCCAACGACTCTCTCCACAGACGAACGCAACGTTCTTGCTCGAAAGCAGGTCCTGATGCTCGTCCTTGAGCCAGCCGGGATGCTTGATTTCCAGCGCCCACCTGAAATCGGATGGTAACTGCTCGACAAAGTAGCGCAGCACGGCTTCGTTCGCATCATCGGGTTCGAACCCCGGCGGAGCTACCAGCAAGATAGGACCGAGTTTCTCGTCCAACAGAGATACGCGTTCGAGAAACCTGTTCAGCAACCCCCCGCGTGCTGCGAACCGCTGCTCGTGGGTAATCTGCTGCGGCGTCTTCAAGGCAAACGAAAATTCTGGGTGGACGCTGTCTCGCCATCGTCTCACCACCGGCTCCGGCGGAATGCCGTAGAAGGTGTCGTCAACTTCGACCGTTGAAAAACGCGTCGCGTACTCTCCAAGCCAGTCAGCGGACGAGACGTTGGCTGGATACAAACGACCGATCCACTCCGGGTGGCCCCAGCCCTGGATTCCCAGTTTGACGTTGTCGATCACGAGCCTTTGGTCAAGGCGCCGTACGATGCCAGTACATGCGCATTTCGGCTATCTTGCCCTCTTGGGTCTCACAGAATAGCGCACCGCGTACGTCAATCATCTGACCGGTCCTGCGACGGCGGAACGTACATTTGTATTCAGTCGAGAACCACGGACCCGCTGCGAAGATCTCGCCAAATCGAAAAGAGACCTCAGCCTGCTCCATCGGAATGTCCTTCCAATATTCCGCAATTGCAGCCTTTCCCCTCAGAGGTTCATCAAACGGAGACGGCAAAAAAGCTGCGTCGTCACAGAAGACCTCCGTAATACCGTCAGGCAAACCCTGCTCCCATGCCTTGCCGAACTGTTCAATCATCCCACTGTAGGCAACACGTAGTTCATTCCATTCAGCCGGCGGCGTGGTACTCACGATCACATACACCCCTGGTTGGAGTTGCTATCAAGGTTAGGCCCAAACTCATCAACTCGCCAGTGCGAAGACCGCGGTATACCTCGGCTGCGGAAGCACTAGGAATGCGCTGAGGTCGGAAGTTGTCAGGCCAATAGTTGCGCACTTGCGGAAATACTCGCATGGTAGGACAGGGCTGGATACCACGCCTGACGCGTGGTCGGGTTGGCCAGACGCTGAAGCAAGAGGGAACTTGCCCATCGCTCGTCGCCGGAACTCGGCGGATGGGAACAACTCTGGGGGGTTTATGACGGCTGGACAGGTGAAGGTCGCAGTCGTGGGAATGGGCGAAGCCGGTCGGGGATGGGCGGCGTTGTGTGTGGCCGCGGGATGGCCGGTGGCCCTGTACGACAACGAGGCCCAATCGGTCCATGACGCACCAGGCGAAGTGGCGGCTCGCGCGCGCTCTCTCATTGCCCTCCAACGTGCATCTTCCGATGATGTGGAGAATGGAATCGCATCGTTGCAGGTTGGGCGCAGCCTGCTTCAGGCGTGCGGCGACGCCACCTGGGTCATCGAAGCCGTTCGAGAGGATCTTCGCGTCAAGCAAAAGGTTTTCGAGAGCATAGAGTCCGTCGCAAGCAAAGCACGTATTGTCAGTAGCTCCTCTGCCGGTCTCGCAGCAAAAGACATCGCGGCCCGGTGCTTCCGCCAGGAGCGGTGCCTCGTCGCACACCCCATTTACCCTGTCGAACTGATGCCGCTCGTGGAGTTAGCACCGAGCCCGCACACCGAAGGGACCCTCGTCGAGCTGCTGAAGGGGTGGCTCAGGGCACTGGGGCGAATCCCGGTGACTATCAACAAACATGTGCCTGGCAACGTTGCAGACAGAATCGCCGCAGCCGTTTGGCGTGAGGCTATCGATCTGGTGTTGAGTGGCGTTATCGACGTCGATGACCTGGATCGCGCCGTGTCGCTCGGACCCGCGTTGGGTTGGGCAGCCGGGGGTCCTCACCTCTCTTACAGCCTGGCCTCTGGCAAACATGGCTTAGAAGGATTCCTGCAAAAGATACTGCACACCTACGAGGCCACTTGGGCAGATTTGGCTACTTGGTCCAGCCTTGAACCCGACCAGCAACACAAGTTGGTCAACGCAATCGACAAGGCCTACAGAGAATCGATAGTCAAGATCCGACCTGCTCGGGATCGCAGGCTATCTGGCATTCTGCGAGGTCTGGAGCAATCCAAGCAATCGCAGAGCGGAAAGCCCATCGGCCTGCCGAACGACGGAGAAAATTCCCATGAGCCGTAAGGCAGCTTAGCAGGCGGCGTTCCCGACAACGTCGCAGAAGAGAGATCGCGCCAACTCGTACCCGATTACGTGCTCCTGTCCGGAAGGCCCCACGAAGCGAATGTTGATCGGCCCACAAAACGGCTGACGACTCAGCACTTCAAACGAGATTCCCGGTTTGAGCGCCAGCGAGGAAAGATACCGAAGCCGTTCGGGATTCTTGTCGCTCACCATCCGAAGCTCGACCAACTCACCCACGGCTATGTCGGTTAGCGGGACACACTCCGGGGTTTCCATCGCGCCGTCCTTCGTCGGAATTGGCGCACCATGCGGGTGGTACTGGGGGTTCCCCAACGCCATCAGCATGCGTTCAACCAACTCATCGGACGCGGCGTGTTCAAGGCGTTCGGCCTCTTCGTGAACTGAATCCCAATCGTAACCCAGCTTTGTGGCCAGATACGTCTCGAGCACGCGATGGCGTCGGACCACATGTACGGCGGCATGGTGTCCCACATGTGTTAGCGTCACGCCGCGGTATGGCACGTGCTCGACCAATCCTGCCTCCGAGAGGCGCTTGAGCATGCCGCTCACGGACGGTGGCGCTATTCCTAAGGATTCCGCTATGGCACTCGTTTGGGCGGGACTGCCCTCCAAGCCCAGCCTATAGATCGTCTTGAGGTAATCCTCTGTGGATGGGGTCAGACCAGAGGGTCGCTCCGCTGGAGTCACGGCAGATCTCCGAAAGTTATGCTTACCTAAATTTCTGTTTGCACACGGAATTCAGCAAGAGCGACTTCATCCGTCAGAAGCATAACTCAATGAATGAGTTGAGGATACGCTCCGTCAAACCCCACACAACGTGAGCTCCGACCAAATACGCTGGCACCTCAATGGTTTTTTCAGCTACCAACACTTGGGACGAACTCGCCAGATTCGGAAAATCTGTGAATCTGGCCCACAAGTGCATGTCTACCTCTTCGCTTGCAACGACCTCAGGTAGTGAAGTAAGCAAGAAGACGAACGGGCGTACAACCAGTTGTGGCAGTCCCGGGCCGATCGGGCGAATATCGTCTAGCTGTCCCAGGACATCTTCTTCGCGCAGCACGATCCCGGTTTCTTCGATCGTCTCTCTGCATGCGGTATCGATGAGATCACGATCATCCGATTCACGCCTGCCGCCCGGAAAAGCTATGTGGCCGGACCAGGGATCATCTTCCCGTTTCGCCCTCTTGATGAGGAGAATGTCCAGCGCCTCGGCACCCGATTCGACCAAGATGGCTGCCACAGCTGCCTCTCCCGCCCCCAAATCGGCGAGTTGCCGCGGTGCATGTTGTGAGAGGCGCTGTCGGATAGTGCTCAGATGGATCAATTGACGGCTCTGTTTACGTTTCGTTGTGGAACTTCTCTGATGTTCTGCTTGCACGGAACGTTATTCGCGTCGTCGTGCGCGGGGGACTTGTGTGCATCAATATATTTAGGGAGTTGGCTGGGCAGCATTCAGAACCCCAAATACGGTTGAGCGGAGGTTCCCATTCGAAATCTTGGTGTCGGACTCTTTGCACTGGTAACGGTCGCGGCTGCCGGATTGTTCCTGCGACGAAGTCGATTCGAGCCTCACAAACGTGCGTTTCGAAAAAGAACGCTCGATGTGAACCGGCTTTACGCAGCCGGCATGTAGCCATCCCTCCGGAGGGTCCAAAGCTGGGCCCTCCGTTTCTTTCGGGGGGCATCAGAACAAATACCTGGAGAACCAGGCCAGGGTCTGATCGATCGCGTACTCCAAGTGCCCCACTTCCCCGAAGGTATGATTGGCTCCGTCAACCACGCTCAGCCGAGTCTTCATATGGTTTGCAGCCCGATGCAGCTCTTGCCCCTCCGACACGGGTACGAAATCGTCGCCCTCGCCATGGAGTATCAACCACTGTGCCTTGACCCCACCTGCGGCATTCGTAACGTCAAGCGCCTGTTTGTTCTCCTCAATGTCGTCCAGCATGTCTGTGCGAAAAAACAGGTCCTCTCCGCCATCGTCACCCGGTACAACGCGTCTACCATCTGAACGCCACTGCCTCACGACGTCGGGTGCCCACCGGTTCGTATGGGAGATCGCGGCCCACGTAACCAGACAACGAACATCCTGATTCGCCGCCGCATGGAGCACTGCCGCACCGCCGCCGCGACTGTAGCCGAACAGTCCGTAGCTATCTACCTCCACCAACCCATCGACCAACTCGCCCTCAACAAGTGACCGACAGACAGTACCGATGTCCTTCACGTCGTTGGAGAAGGTGCTGTGCGCAAAGCGTTCTCGTTCGGCAAAGCCGGCGCCGCCCACACCCACGCCACTTCCGGAGAAGTTGAACGAAACTGCCGTCATCCCGGCCCGGGCGATTCGTTCCGCCAAGAGAGGGAAGAAACCCCAGTACATACACCCCTTGAAACCATGACAGATAACGACCGGTGGACGACTCACTCCGCGGCCGGTTGTCCTCACTTCTCCCCGTAGCACCCCGCCGTCGGCCCCCTTCAACTCAAATTTCGTGGTCCTTGCTGTAGACATTGAGCGTTTTGACCTTCCGTGGGAGCCGGGGTTAGTTTTCTGACCCACATACTCTGGACATCGAACTTAGATGGGTTTAGCCGCGCGTCCAACCAAGCCAGCTCTGGCGGCCATCGGCCGTTCGCTGGAAGAACAGCGAGATGAGTTGATCGTACAGTGGGCTGACTGGCTCATGCGGCGCATGAGTCAGGCCTCAATCGTAGACCGCCCGACGATTGAGCGTCAACTTGCGCTGCTCCTCGATATCGTCATCGAAATGGCAGGGCCTCTCAGGCGGCAGATCGAAGAACTATGGTTTGACTCCTGCGACGCATACGGTCGAACCGCCGCCGCCAGAGGCCTGGCGGCGGGCGAGGTCGTTGAAGAGATCCAGCATCTCAGAGAACTGTTGATACACAACCTGTCCGAAGTTATCGCCGCACTTCCTGCCCGTCAGTTGATGGCGGCAGTGTTGCGTCTCAATCGCTCGTTGGACCGCGGCATTGCCCACGCTGTGGTAGGCTACACCGATGTTCTCGTGGAGACGCTGTTGGAACAACGTGGCGTCGTGCTGGACGCCTCAGGACCCGGCTCCAACCCTGTCAACGAGCGTTTGGACCAGCTCGAAGAGGAGTTGGCAACCTTCAAGCAGATGCGCCACTAGCAGATTCAGCCGTACAACATCTAACTTCACGTCGTATCGCCAATTCTGGCAGCAGGCATATATGGGAGCGATATTGCCTCCCAACCCACGCATAGCGTTGCCACCGCTACTGCGTCGCTTTTCCGCAACGACCTAAAGAGACGGAACGGGACCTGGCCATGGACTATTTGCTAACTGACGAACAACAGATGATCAAGGACCTTTGCGACCAGATCGCAGAGGAGCAGATCAAGCCGGTGGCTGCCGATTTTGACGAGTCAGGCGAGTTTCCCTGGAAGATCGTCAGGATGCTGGCGGAGGCTGATGTCTTTGGCGTCTTCATTCCGGAAGACTATGGCGGAATGGGGGGCGGGGTGCTCGAGATGGCCTTGGTAACCGAGGCGCTTTCTTGGGGTTGTGGCGGAATCGCGCTCGCTTTTGGTGGTACCGGCTTGGGAACCGTTCCAATCCTCCTCTACGGCAAGGACGACCAAAAGGCGAGATACTTACCGGACATCGCCGCCGGGAAGAAGCTGGCGGCGTTTGCGATAACCGAGGCGGAGGCCGGATCGGATGCCGGAAACATCCGGACAACCGCCGACAAGGACGGCGACGATTACGTACTCAACGGAGTCAAGCAGTGGATCACGAACGGCGGTGAGGCCGAGATCTATACCGTCATCGCGATGACAAACAGTACCAAGGGAGCAAGAGGCGCGAGCGCATTCGTTGTCGAGAAAGACATGCCGGGCGTGAGTTTCGGCAAGACGGAGAACAAGATGGGCATCCGCGGCTCGACCACCCGTGAGGTGATCTTGACCGACGTGCGTGTGCCGTGCCAGAATCTGCTCGGACGTGAGGGACTCGGCTTCATGGTCGCGATGAGAACGTTCGACCACTCGCGCCCGGGAGTGGCTGCGCAGGCTGTGGGCATCGCGCAGAGAGCACTCGACGAAGCTGCTCACTATGCGCGAATCAGAAAGCAGTTTCGTCGCCCGATCTCATCGTTCCAAGGGCTACAGTTCAAGCTTGCCGACATGGCAATCCAGGTTGAGGCCGCGCGTGCGTTGATCTACTCAGCCGCACGCGCCATCGACTCGGGGGCGAAGGACACCGCGAAAGCGTCGGCAATCTGCAAGACTTTTGCATCCGATGCGGCAATGAACGTCACCACGGAAGCGGTGCAGATTTTCGGCGGCTACGGATACATGAAGGAGTACCCGGTAGAGAAACTGATGAGGGACGCGAAGATCACCCAGATCTATGAGGGCACCAACGAAGTCCAACGAGGTGTCATCGCATCGAAGCTTCTCAAGGAGAACAGAGCGAGGTTCGGGGATTGACCGTGAAACTCCACATTGCGATAGCATTGGGCCTCATCGGCGGGTTGCTGCTCGGATTGGCGGCCGCAGCCACCGAATCACAATCGTTGATGTGGCTCGCGACTGCGGTTGAGCCGCTGGGCACAGCTTTCGTAAACGTTCTCAAGATGGTGGTGATCCCCCTCGTTGTCGCAGTGATATTCGTTGGAGTCGCATCGCTCGGCGACTTGCGAAAGCTCGGCCGCATGGGCGCCGCAACGATGTCCTTTTTCGCGGTGGCCAGCGTGATCGGCGTATCGCTGGGCATGTTGACCATGCAGATGTTGCTGCCCCTGGCAAGCGAGGGCGCGGCCCAGGCCGTCACAGCCGGTTCGGTCGAGGCACCCGCTATGCCGGGAGTAGTGGACTTTCTGCTGAGCCTGATTCCGAGCAATCCGTTCCAGGCAGCAGCGGAAGGTGCGTTGCTACCCCTCATTGTGTTTATCGTCTTGTTCGCGGCGGCAGCCGGGATGCTGCCGGAAAATGATCGCGACAGAATGCTCACGCTCATGAGCGCAGTGTCTGCCGCTCTCATCAAGCTGGTGAACTGGATCTTGTTGATTGCTCCAATCGGCGTGTTCGCGCTTGCTGCGCCGGTCACTGCCCGGGCCGGTTGGGCTATGCTGCAAAGTCTGTTGGCGTTCGTTTTGGCGGTGATCCTCGGGCTCGTGGTGTACATTGCTCTCGTATACGTCCCCGCTGTGAGGTTCCTCGCCGGAATGCCCGTCGGCAGGTTTCTGAAAGGGTGCCTGACGCCACAGGCTATCGCGGCCGCGACTACATCCTCTCCGGCAACCGTGCCCGCAATGCTCGAAGCCGCAGAAACTGATTTGCAGGTGTCCCGTCCAGTATCGAGTTTCGTCATCCCCCTCGGTGCCGCTCTGGGGCGCGGCGGCGCCGCACTCTTTCAAGGTGCCGGCATCGTCTTTCTTGCATGGCTGTACGGCGTGTCACTTGCGGCTTCGGGAATCGGCGGCGCAGTCCTCGCGACCTTCATCGTTTCCTTCACGGTCGCAAGCGTGCCTGGTGGAAGCGTATTGAGTATGGTCCCTGCGCTCGGGACCGTGGGGATCCCGATTGATGGGCTTGCGGTACTCCTCGGTGTAGATCGCGTACCCGATATGGCACGCACGGCCACGAACGTGACCGGAACACTGACGGCCACCGTCGTCGTGGACAGAATGGAACGGCGGTTGGAGGAAAAGAAGCGTTGAAGCTCTACGTCTGGGTTGCAATCGGCCTATTCGCGGGACTCCTGCTGGGCCTCGTCGCGGCTATCAGCGGATCGGACTGGCTAATGGCGGTTGCGGTTGGTATCGAGCCGATCGGGACAGCGTTTGTCAATCTGCTCAAGATGGTCGTCATTCCCCTGATCGTCGTGATCATCTTCGTCGGCGTCGGAACATTGGGTGACCTGCGGCGCCTCGGGCAGCTAGGACTGTTCACATTGCTTTTCTTCGCCGTAACCAGCGCCGTCGGGATCTTGATCGGCATGGGCGTGATGCAGATGCTTCTGCCCTTGGCGAACGAAGCTGCCGGACAGGCAATAACTCCCGCATCCGCAGAAGCGCCCCTGCTACCCGGGATCGTTGACTTCCTGCTGAGTTTGATTCCAACCAACCCCTTCCAGGCTGCCGCGGAAGGCGCGTTGCTGCCGTTGATCGTGTTTACCATCTTCGTCGCCGCCGCAACCGGCGCCCTGGCAGAATCCGAGCGCGACCAGTTGCTCGCGCTCGCTAACGCCGTGACGGCGGCGCTCGTGAAGCTCGTTCACTGGATTCTCTGGATCGCCCCCGTGGGTGTGTTCGCCCTTGCAGCTCCAGTAACCGCTCGGACCGGCTGGGCAATGCTTCAAAGCCTCGGCGCGTTCATTCTCGCTGTTTTCATCGGACTCACTGTGTTCATATCGTTCGTCTACGTGCCGCTCGTTAGTCTGGTTGGGGGCATGCGCGTAGGACTATTTCTCAAAGCATGCGTCAATCCTCTCATAATCGCAGCCACCACCTCCAGCACCGCCGCCACGGTCCCCGCAATGCTCGAAGCCGCGGAACGAGAACTGAAGCTGTCACGCGCCGTGACGAGTTTTGTGATTCCCCTTGGAGCCGGAATCGGCCGGAGCGGGACTGCGCTGTTCCAAGGTGCCGGAATCGTGTTTCTCGCGTGGTTGTTCGGGGTGCCACTTGCGGCTTCAGGGATCGGCGGCGCCGTCCTCGCAACGTTCATCGTGTCCTTCACGGTTGCTGGCATACCGGCCGGAGGTGTTTTCAGCCTCGCCCCTGCGCTCGGTAGCGTTGGCGTTCCTCTCGACGGGCTGGGTATCCTCCTTGGCGTCGATCGCGTACCCGACATGGCCCGCACGACCACAAACGTTGCGGGAATCCTGGCCGCAGCCGTCGTGATGGACAAGGTCGTGGGCTCGAACGATGCTGTATCGTCTGGCAGCTGACCTATTAGTCCTGTTACACGTCGCGTTCGTCCTTTTTGTCGTGGCAGGGGGATTTCTCGCATGGCGCTGGCGTAAGCTCGCGTGGTTGCACGTTCCCGCAGCAATCTGGGGCGTGATCATCGAGTTTGCTGGCTGGGTGTGCCCACTCACGCCTCTGGAAAACAAGCTGCGCTGGCTTGCAGGTGGACTCGGGTACCGGGGTGGGTTCGTCGAGCACTATCTGATCCCAATCATCTACCCGACGCGGTTGACCGCCGGGTTACAGCTGGTCATCGGTCTCTTCGTGCTCCTTCTGAACGCCGTTGCCTACTCGGTATACTTCAAGCGACAGCTCAGCAAATAGTCCACCTCCGTCATACTGCGACAACGATTGTAGGGATCCCATGATGACAAGCTCTTCCAGAGTGCCGCTCATACCGCGTGATGTGCTGTTTGGAAATCCCGACAGGGCGACCCCCCTCATTTCGCCCGACGGCAGGAGGATGGCCTACCTCGCACCGGTGAACGACGTGCTGAACGTCTGGGTCGGGGCCGTCGGCGAAGATAATTACCAGCCGGTCACGCACGATACGGACCGCGGTATTCGGGTTCACTTCTGGGCGCACGACGGTCGGCACATCATGTACCTGCAAGACACCGGGGGGGACGAGAACTGGCGTCTATTCAGCGTGGATCTCGACTCGGGCACAGAGGACGACCTCACACCGTACGAGGGCGTGCAGGTACAGATCATTCACCACGACAAGCGTCATCCCAACGAGATCCTCATTGCAATGAACAAAGAGGACGAACGCCTGCACGACGTGTATCGCCTGGACCTTGCCAGCAAAGATCTCGAGTTGGTCGCGAAGAACCCCGGAAACGTCGCTGGGTGGGTGGTGGACGCCGACATGCAAGTGCGCGGCGCACTAGCCTCCACGGAGGATGGAGGATTCGACCTCCTCGTCCGCGACACTGTATGCGCCGAGTGGCGAACGCTGGTGGCGTGGGACGCCGATGACGCCCTCACGAGCGGACCCGTCAGCTTCTCCCTCAACGGTAAATCGTTGTATCTGCTCGATTCGCGCGGATCCAACGCCGCACCGCTGGTCAAGATGGACCTAGATTCGGGTGAGACACATGTCATTGCACGGGATCCACAGTACGATGTGGGCGACGTCACGATCCATCCTGACACCTATGAAGTCCAGATGGTCTCCTTCGTCAAGGCGCGGATCGAACATCAGGTGCTCGACTCATCGATTGCGCAGGATATCGAAGAGATCGCGAAACTCAGTTCTGGCGATTTCGGGATATACAACCGGACCGACAACGACAACGTCTGGCTGGTTGGGTTTACCGAAGACAACCAGCCGTTCTCCTATTTCGCCTACGATCGCACGCAGAAGCAGGGGACCTTCCTGTTCCACAATCGCCCCGATCTAGCCGAATATGCACTGGCAAGCATGACCCCTATTTCTTTCACCGCAAGGGATGGACTCACCGTTCACGGCTATCTCCACCAACCGAAGGGGTCGAGCGGCAGAGGATTGCCAACTGTGCTCAACGTGCACGGAGGGCCTTGGCACCGGGATACGTGGGGGTACGAGCCCGAAGGACAATGGCTTGCGAACCGCGGTTACGCTGTGCTGCAGGTCAATTTCAGGGGGTCCACCGGCTATGGGAAGGAGTTCCTCAACGCCGGCGACCGTGAATGGGGCGGAAAGATGCACGACGATCTCGTCGACGCCGTGCAATGGGCAATCGACGAAGGGATCGCCGATCCCAAGCGAATTGCGATCTATGGCGGCTCTTACGGCGGCTACGCAGCTCTCGTGGGCGCAACCTTCACACCAGAGCTTTTCAAGTGTGCTGTCGACATCGTGGGTCCCAGTAATCTCATAACATTCATCGAAACCATACCGCCATATTGGTCGACATACCTGGCGTTGCTGCAGAAGCGCGTGGGCGACCCTGAGAACGAAGCTGATTTCCTCAAGTCGCGTTCTCCTCTTTTCAGTGTGGATAACATCAAGATCCCGATGCTCATCGCGCAGGGTGCTAACGATCCACGTGTCAAACAATCGGAATCGGAACAGATAGTTGCCGCCATGAGAGAGAAGGGCATCGACTATGAGTACATGCTGTTCCCGGACGAAGGCCACGGTTTTGCTAAGCCTGAGAACCGCCTCAGTTTCTACGCTACCGCGGAGAAGTTTCTGGCAAAGCATTTGGGAGGACGAGCGGAGTAGCGACAGTTCAATTGTGGGGTTCCGCGACATTCCGGACTGGCGCCGGTCGACGGACCAGTGATACGTTTGGCGAGTCATGCCGTACTGCTCTGAATGCTCCGTGTCCGTGCCGGATGATGCCATACAGTGCCCCACGTGTGGCGCCTCTCTCGATACCACCGAGATAATGGAAATCGAGGCGCCCAAGCCTCCCGAACTGGACCTTGATCGGCTCCAAGCCACTCTGAACGCATCCCTTTCACCAACCTACGAAGTATTGAAGCCCCTTGGCCAAGGCGGAATGGGAGCGATCTTCCTAGCCAAGGAACCCGCGCTCAAGCGGCTGGTTGCCGTCAAGGTCCTGGCACCGCAGTTGGCTGCCGACAACAACGCCCGTGTGAGGTTCGAGAGGGAAGCCCGCGCTGCAGCGGCGATTTCCCACCCAAATGTCGTGCGAGTATTCGCGGTCGGCCAGACGAAGCGGACCAAGCTTCCCTACATCATCATGCAATACGTCGATGGGCCGAACCTCGAGGAATGGCGATTGCGTAGGAGGAGGTTGAGTGAACGCGAAGCGCGGCGCGTGATAGGCGAGGTTGCCGCCGCTCTGGCGGCTGCACATGAGCGAGAACTCGTGCACCGCGATGTCAAGCCGAGCAACGTGTTGCTGGAGACGGAAACAGGTCGCGCGTTCGTAGCCGACTTCGGCGTGAGCGCTGCCTTATCCGGGGCGACTGACGAGACAAGGCTTACTCACACAGGGGCGGTCGTCGGCACGCCGACGTACATGAGCCCCGAACAATCGGCAAGCGATCCGCTCACACCGACGAGCGATGTTTACAGCCTTGGCGTCCTCGCCTATGAACTTCTGACGGGCGAATTGCCGTTCGAGGCCAACTCGGCCATGGGATGGGCTGCTGCCCATCTCCGCGACACACCTACGCCGACAGCGGAGCGTCGACCGGAGATCTCTCCTGCCCTTGCCCAGATGGTAGACCGCTGCCTCGCCAAGTCACCCGAGGATCGCCCAACCGCCGATGAAATCGCCCGTGGCTTGCTGCCCTCGCTGGAGACTGAGATAGAATGGCCACCACCTGGACTGCAGTGGCTGCTCGGAAGAGGACGTACTGTCAACCGAATAGCCCATTTTGCAGCCGCCGGTGCGGGGGTCGCGACCGTCGCGTGCGCCTTTGTCCCCGAAGTCCTCTTGGCGGGCTCCGACTGGCTGGAGCGATTCGAGATCGCTACGGAACTCTCAGGCTCGGCTGAGCTGCTGGGCAACAGCCTCTCGAATACCACGGTTTTGACAATGTTCGCCTGGCAGGTGGCGCTCACGGTAGGAATCGTGGCCTACGGTATCGCCGGGCTTGCTTTCCTGAGCGCCGCCTCCCGTACTGTGGACCGAGTTTTCCGCCAGCGGACGATGGGCTGGAAGGTCGGTACACTACTCGATCTAGCTGTAGACCACGACGGTCGCTCCGGCCTGATCATGGCTGGGACTGGTGACTTCGCATCGTTCCAAGAGTCGCGGCGGAAGAACATACTCCGAGCCCGGCGCGGAGCGACTGCCGCCGCAACTGCTGGTGCATCGTGGGTAGTCGTAGCGTTCGCGGTGCGCACGTTGCTCCTGGTCTTCGGTATCACAGACCCTGAAGCAACGAGCACTCTTTTCAGCGCATGGGACACGGTGTTGATAGTAGCGCCCGGATGCCTGCTCGTATCCTTCGGATTCGCCTTTCGGCTCTGGGAGCGTCACATCCTGGGCAAGCTGGGCCGACAACATTCTTTTGACGCAGAGCCAGACGATGTCTCGAGATGGTACGAAAGCCTCCGGACGGACGACGCCCAACCAGCCGCCGTCCTGAGTTGGAAACAGGATCGCGTTGCGGTGTGGACCACCCGCCTTTCTAGCCTCGCGTTGTTCCTAGTGGTGCCCGTTTGTGCCGTTGCGCTTGTTCTCGGCGGTGTGGCAACCCTGACCGCCGGAAGGTTCTCGGGACGGTTTGGCGCGGGAGCAACAGAGCTGCTCGCAATACTGGATGATATCGACCGCGAGGATCCAATTGGGGCTGCCCGGTCGGTGTGGATCAACTATCTGCCACCTCGTGACTCGATCCCCGGGAGCAACCCGACCGAATGGCTACGGCACCTCCGTCTGAATATCCGACATCCAGACGCCCTTCCGCCGTACGGATTGCCACTGGCTGCATTCTTTGAATGGGACGCAGGGGAGCGCCGGACCGACGCCGAGACGGCATTCGAGCGGGCAGTTGCCAACGCCATCCCGCCGGACACGGTGGCGTTACTCGAGTATTTGGCAAACCACTCTCGTACCATGCTCCTCCGGCGCATGGCTGTTGGACCATACATCGATGTCTGGGAGGTGGCAGATCCCGTTGGAAGTCCCCCGGCGTCGCCACCCAGGCGCTCCCTTGCAACTGCAGTGACCGAGGCGGCTCGCGCAAACGTTTTGGCCGCAGTGTTCGACGTCTCTCAGGGCAACATGGACCTGGCGGTGCAACGCTTGGGAGAGAACGCAGCGATTGGCGAGCATCTGCTGCAGGCGCCTGACGTTGCGGCAAACCGCCTGGCGATGAGCTTGCTCAGCAATCAGGCACTGTCTCCGCTTGCATCCCTGGAACGCGCACGTGGCGATGTGGAGCGTGCCGTTCTGCTCGATAGGGCCGCGGAACAGGTGCGTCTCGACCGGCGTCTTGGCAACGCGGCCGGCTTGGCCCCGGATCCTACGGACTTCGACCAGTTTCTCGAAGCGGTCACAAACAGACGCGTCCCCGCCGGGTATCGAATGTCGTGGCTGCGCCAGAGCTGGGCCGGCCTATGTGCGCACCCACGCGAAATCCTCCTCGGCCCGAGCACCGAGCGACGCGTTGAAATGCATGCGGTCGTCGATTCTCTGGCAGAGATTCCGCACGTTGAGGAACACGCTGAGGCCTTCGAGGCAGCATGGCGCTGGCCAGCCACCACTCGCATGGTCGGCGCACCGAGTTCGGAGGAAGACGTACGGCTCGAGGACAGACTGCTCCTGGGTACAATGCTTCGGGTGTTCGCATGTGTCGTTCCCGACAACCCCGGCTAGGCGCGGCATAGGTCGCACCACCATTTGCCAGGAGACGACAATGTCGCAACTCATCCATTTCGAATATCATCGTCCTACCGTCGGCACTAGTGTGTACAACGAATGGCTCGTTCTGGACCGCCCCGACGTGAAGGTGCTGCTTCAGGACGCATATTCGGGTCCGTCGGTGAACGTTCAGGGCTCACGTGTATTGGACAGCGACGCCTCGATTGTCTGGTTCGTCTTTCCCGACGCCTGGCACGATATCGGGCGGTTTCACCTGAGCGACGGTACATTCACCGGGTGGTACACGAATCTCTGCAAACCAGTGCAGTTCGATGGTGACACGTGGATCGGGCATGACCTGTTTCTGGACTTGTGGCAGTTTACCGTCGGAGACCCTGTTTGGCTCGATGAAGACGAATTCGATGAAGCCGTGAAGAGAGGCATCATCGACAAGACGCTCAGAAGACAGGTGCTCAATCAGCGTGTCTTGATCGACATGCAGGTGAATCAGGACGCCTGGCCACCGCCGATCGCCAAGGACATCGATTTGGCTCAGGTGAGGACACTGCTAAGCACCTGAGAGCTGCGTTCCCTCTTCTCCCGCTTCTGCACCTCCGCACCCCGAGTTCATTTGATAATCCCGGCAGTAATTTGACGAAGTAGCCAGACGCTTTCCACAGTACCGTGAACCGGCCTAAACCCAGACCGGTTCATGCTACTTGAGATTCTGAGCGCAATTCGCACGGCGAAGGATGTTGGAACGCTGTTCTCGGCTCTTGGCTACACCGAGGAAGATCTCCCATTCACTGGCGGAACGATGACCGTTGCTCGGTGGAAGGGGTTCAAAGTCATCGCGGCAGACAGAGAGCACGCACGCGATGGTGTGCGCGAATTTGCGCGTGAAGTCGCAAAAACCTCGGAGCGGGCGCTCACGGCAGTAGTGAGTCCGGAACGCGAGCTGGCTCTCGCCGCTCCACGGTTTGGACAGATCGGGATCACCAAGGTGCTTGTCGTTTCCCTCGACAACCCATGCAGCTTTGCGGTGGAACAACTCAAACGACTGGGCCCAAATGGAAGATCGACAGCTCTGGCCCATGCTCTCTCGGTAAGGGACGTGCTGAGCAGCGAAGAGATGGGAGAGCGGTTCTTTACCGAGTTCAGAATCCACCTCGAACGGATGGCTGCGGCGATCGATCGAAGTAGGTCGGCGCAGGACAGGCGGATGGTGGCTCTCCTCTGTCTCTCGCGAATACTCTTTCTCTATTTCGTGCAGGCAAAAGGATACTTGATCCGCTGTTCTTTGGAACGCTGAACCAGCCACCGGAGCGCCGAAGCAAGAAGGCTATGCTAGGCACTATCCCCTACCTCAACGGTGGCCTGTTCGAACCGCATCCCGCTGAGCGTCGTATCGGGCCCACGCACTTTTCGAATCACATATGGCGCGACGTGTTCGACGATCTGTTCGAACGCTTCAGATTCACTGTCCGAGAGGATGACGAGGTTGACGCAATAGCACCTGACATGCTGGGCCGCGTGTTCGAGCGCCTCATGAACTCAGATGAGCGTCACGATACCGGGACGTTCTACACACCGGAATCAGTCGTGCGGCAAGTTGTTGCGGCCACGATCGAAACCGCATTGAGTAAGCACCTCCCACGAAGGGTTGTTCGGAAGCTGGTCGCCGGTGATGTAGTCGGAGAGGAGCACACTCATGCCGCGCGGCGTACGCTCAAGCGCCTGCGGGTGCTCGACCCTGCGGTTGGATCTGGCGCCTTCCTGCTTGGCGTACTGCACGTGTTGTCACGCATCCGGCTCACCCTGGATCCTGGGAACAGTCTGGAAACGCAGCTGCGACTTCGGAAGGAGATCTTGCGAGACAATCTCATGGGCATCGACCTCAATCCCGTAGCAGTTCGGTTGGCGGAGTTGAGATTGTGGCTCGCCGTGGTTGCAGACGATCCTACGACCGATATCGAGAGCGTGACACCGTTGCCAAACCTCGACGGTGTCGTGCGCCAGGGCGACACATTGCTCGATCCGCTCGGAGCAGCACGCTCGTTCAGTCCCAACACACCGTTCGCTGCCAACGAAGTATCACAGTCCGTCCGTGCCGCTAGACTTGCCCTCTTTGATGCGCGAGGCCAAGAACACCGCTCGGGCGAAGACCGACTGCGAGAATTGGAGATGGACGTAGCTCACCGGCTTCTGGAATCTGCGCTCGAGAGCACGAAGTACGCCACGAACGACCTGACCGCGTCGGCACGGAGCCGAGATCTGTTTGGGAACAAGATCGGTTTGTCGGCGGCCCAGCGAGAACGCCTACATGCACTCATTCACACCCGGCGCGAGCTTCAAAGGGCGCGCAGGCAGCTCGCAGACGGGGTCCTACCGTTCTTCTCGTTCGAGGTCCACACTCCCGACATTCTCGCCAGCGGCGGTTTTGATGCTGTTGTGGGTAATCCCCCGTGGGTGCGTGCCGAACATTTACCAGAGCGTTTGCGACAGGCGCTCAGGGAACGCTTTCACTGGTGGAAAGCCAAGGGCCAACGGGGCTTCAATCACCTACCGGACCTTTCAGTAGCCTTTCTCGAGCGGTGTCTCGAGCTGACACGCAAGGGCGGAGCTGTGGGCCTTCTGCTTCCCAGCAAGGTCACATCGGCGGGCTATGGTGAAGAAGCCAGGCGAGGTATGGTGCGCGAGACGTCGATTGAATACGTGCACCGTGTGTCCGACCGAGAGGCTACGCGCTTTGGCGCCACAACATATCCACTAGCCCTTGTCGTGAAGAAGGGCCGTGCGCCACGGAACCACCGCGTAAAACTCGGATTCGATTCGAAGGACAATGTTCACCAACAGTCTCTGGACGTCCCTGGGCCGTGGATACTCCTCGCATCAAGAGCCCGTGACGCGCTCGAGGAGTTCCGCTCTGCCGGCACACCGCTTGGAGAAGACTCGCCACCGATGTTGGGTGTCAAAACCGGTGCTGACAAACTGTTCGTGGGACGTGTCGTGGGGGACCGACAGGGAGTCTCGGTCGTTGCGTTTCCGGACCGTGAAGCGCCGATCGAGTCGAGTCTGCTGAGACCGGTGCTTCGCGGTCGCGACGTGCGGCAATTCTGCTCCCATCCAAGTGGAGTAATCGTCTGGTGCCACGACGACGACGGCGCACCGCTCTCATCGCTCCCGGTCAACGCAGCCAGATACTTCGAGCAATGTGCCAGAGATGTACGAAAACGCAGCGACTATCGAGGCGGGCCGGTGTGGACGGTATTCCGAACTCGCTGTGTTGTAGTGCATCACCGCGTCGTCTGGGCCGACATCGCTCAACGCCCTCGCGCCGTCGTCTTAGGAGAAACCACAACTCCTACGGCAATACCGCTCAACACCTGCTACGTCGCCGCCGTTGCCGATCGGGAAACCGCTCTTGCCACCGCCGCCGTTTTGAATTCGACGTGGGCGGCGGCGTTTCTCGCAGCAACTGCCGACGAGGCGCGCGGTGGTTACCGCCGTATTAACGCCCGCGTAACTCGGCTCTTACCGGTTCCCAAACCGGGATCACGTCGTGTTGCACTGGCTCAATTGAGCAAGCGAGTTCATGAGAATAAACGAGACAGTAACGAGGACGTGGACGCCGCTGTCGCGCACACACTCGGTCTATCCGAGCAAACCCAGGGCATCCTCAGATCTCTGTTCGACAATCCTGGCTGAGCACCTACATGTGGTCAGAGAGCCACTTCGCTGGAAGTTGTGGCTCGGAGGCCGCGCGGACGCTGACAATCTGGAGCCTCTGCTTCGAAGTGCAGCGGTCGGCCCGTACGACGAAACCTGGCGGCCACCTGACTGGCTGCTCCCACACCAAGTTGAAGCAGCGCGCAGAATCAATGCGAGCAATGAGATCTTTCGCGGAGCATTACTCGCAGACGCCGTCGGACTCGGGAAGACCTATGTAGCACTCGCTGTGGCAACTCGCTACCGGAGTACGGCAGTAGTCGTCCCGGCCGCGCTTGTATCCCAATGGAATCGAGTCAGCGCTCGCATCGGTGTCACCATCAAGACGGTTACCCATGAGACGCTGAGCAGGAAGTCTCCCTTGCCCGCGGCAGACCTGATTGTAGTGGATGAAGCACACAGATTCCGAAACCCAAACACACGACGTTACGAACAACTTGCTCGCGGAGTGGGACGTTCGCACGTGCTGTTGTTGACCGCCACCCCGGTCGTCAACCGCTCTTCAGATCTCGTTCACCTGCTCCGTCTTTTCTGTTCGGACAGTTCATTCTCGCTGTTGGGCATGGCGTCGATAGAGGAAACCCTCTCGAAGCGCGACTACGATCTCCTCATGCGAGCGGCGTCGGCAGCGGTCGTCGCCCGATCGGCGGAATCACTCGAACAGATTGTCGACCTGCTTCCCCGCGTGACAGACGAAACCGTGATCCGCGTTTGCTCGATCAATCAGCACCTCATGTTGTCTCTTCTCGGTGTTGTGGACTCGCTGGAATTCCCAAACGCACTCGAGTCTCGGGATTGCGCGCTGTTGCGACTACATCTACTCCATCGTCTTGCATCGTCCGGTGCGGCATTCCGCCATACCGTGCGGCGCCATTTCGCCTATACAGAACGAGCCATAGATGCGATAAAACGCGGTGAGATCCTGTCACGCTCATTTGCCCGTCGGATCTTCAACGATGAGGAGGAGTTGCAGCTCGCCCTCGGAGACTCCGTCGAATCCAAGCTCGAACGGGAGATCAACCCCTCAGCATTTCACGCCGATCGACGTCGATTGGTGAGCCTCTTAGGCCTGCTTTCCACAGCCAACGGCGCATCCCCGAAGGCAGAAGCACTAGCTCGTATTCTGAAAACGCGCGCTAGCCGAAAAACGATTGTGTTTACGACCGCTGTCGCCACCGCGCTCGATCTGGCACGACGGCTCGGCTGGAGGGAAGTCGCCGTCGTCGGAGCCGGAAAGAGTTGGATCACTTCAGGCAGAATCCCTGTTGATGAGGCACTGGCTCTATTCGCTCCAAACGCTCGTGACAGGCGTGAGCCTCATCGGTCGATGCGATTGTCAACGTTGATTGCGACTGATCTAGCGAGTGAAGGCCTCGATCTTCAGGATGCCGACGCCGTCGTGCATTACGATCTACCGTGGACACCGCTCAAGCTGGAACAACGGGTGGGCAGGATCGCACGACTTGGCTCGACATTTCGGAAATCTGAGGTGTATTGGTTTGCTCCGCCCCAAGCGTTGGAGCGAAGGCTTCGCTTAGAAGCGCGCATTTCCCAGAAAGTGCACGAGCAGATCGGATTGCATGTGCCCGCCACGAGCAAGGTCGGACGTGCCAGGATCGTCAATCAGGTTTTGGATCGACGTGAGCGACTCGGCCGCTGCATTCGTGTTCGGGACAATGATGCGCCGCGCTTTGCCGTGGTGCGGGGTCCTCCAAACGCCGTCGTTGCGGTTCGATGGAGCAGTGGCGAATCCAGACTGCCGGAGTTGATAACCCTGAGCGGCGACCCACCACACGAAATATCCGACTTCACCGCCGTCGAGAACATTCTCATGCGCCTCCTTGCCGCGACCTCCAGCCGGTCCGATCCACCAAACGCACTCGTCGACTGCCTTCTCAGGATTCTGCGTGAGCGTCTGGCGGCCGTTGATCGTGGCGATGCGTCTTTGCCGTCGAGGCGGCTTGCTCGTCGCGTGCTCAAACATGCGTACGAGTCAGGGAAGAGACGTGAACGGCGGCTGCTCGTGACTCTTGACGGGATACTCGAACGACTGAGACTTGGATTGAATATCGGTGGAGAGCGTACCTTGGCCGACGTACTGAATGGAATACCAAGGCAAAAAGAACTCAAGAAATGGCTGGAGGAACAGCCGACAGCAACAACCGCCTATCCTACGTTTGAGATCGTTGCCGCGGTGTTCGGTGACGGATCGAAAATAACGGCGAGAGAGTAGGTCCCTCGTTAGTCCTTGATTGCGTACTCGCCGGTCACCGCTTCCTCGTCATAATAATCCAACTTGTGTAGAGGCATCGTCACACCCGACAGAATGTTGAGAACGTGACCGCCAATACGTTTGTAGTATCTGGTGCCCAGTATGAGCGCAGTGACTGTCTTTGCGTCGTGGTCCGAGTGCGCGACTCTCTCAATGAGCATGTCGCTTCGACGAGCGAGGTCTTGGCCCTGGCGGGTTAGCTCCATCGCGCGCTCGATATCCGACTGCTCGAAGACGTCAGACGTGGCAGCAAATGCGGCCTCTACCCCGGACCGAATCTCCTGTAACTCGGCGCAAAGCTCGTCTTCCGGCAGGCAGCCCACGTGGAGGTCTGCTATTTCGGAGACATTCTTCGCGTAATCGCCGAGGCGCTCGACATCCTTTACCAAACTCATTAGAAGCAGGCAATACGGCAAATCAGGAGCACTCGCGTGGATTGACAGATGCGCGATGACCTGTTTTCTGATTTTCCGCTCGAGCTTGTTTACCTGTACGTCCCGCTCGTAGATCCAGGTCCGCTCTTCCGGTTTGAGGCTCTCACCCGAGAAGACCTTACCGGCCCTCATGGTGGTGTCGTACGTGATCTTGAGCATGTGGGCAAAATCCTTGCCCATCGTCGTAAGCGGATTGTCAGATCGAAAGATGCTGAGCAACTGACGAAGCATAGAAGCCTCCGGGCGTACTAAAACAGCCTATCCAAAAGCGCGAAAAACGCGGGCACCCCATAAAAGAAAGCGAACACGAAGACAACCGCGAACCGACGAGATTCCACAGCTTTGTCGGCAATCCACCTGGCTGCATCGAGCGGGATGTTGCGGATCTTCTCTACAGGGTAAATCAACACTGTGCCACTGATGTTGAACAGGAAATGTACCAACGCAATCGTGATTCCCGCCCCGGCGTTTACTCCCGTTGCCGCCAAAGCAGCCAATAAGGCCGTGACGGTTGTTCCAATGTTGGCCCCGATAGTGATTGGAAATGCTTGAGGTAGTGTCAACACACCTGCGCCGGCCAGGGGTACCAAGAGCGAGGTCGTGATCGAACTGGACTGAACCATCGCTGTGGCCACCATGCCCACCAACATTGCGAAAAGTACGTTTTGCTCGAACGCGTTCGATACAATGGCCTCGACTCGGGTTCGCATCACCGCGCGCAACACTTTGACGAGGAGCCACAAGGCGACAAATATGAGGCCGCCACACACAACGATCTGGATAACGGCCTGGAATTGTTGCGAATCGGACACAGCGTGGATAGCTGCCTTGATCGGTGAGAGCGCTGCTTTGAGTGCACCCTTGATCGGGCTGTCGTAGTCCACGCCGCCAAGCCCCGTCACGAATGAAGACAGCACTTCCGCTGAACGCCGAAGGTAGCCTGTCATCAGCTCGAGCGGCAGCAGCACGACAACAGCTATGACGTTGAAAAAATCGTGACAGATGGCCACCGAGAACGCTCGGCGAAATTCTTCTTTTCGACCCATGTGTGCCAAAGAAACGATGGTGTTGGTAACCGTCGTTCCGACGTTTGCTCCCATTATCATGGGCACGGCATTGGCTATGGGAAGTGGATTCTCCGGTGCCGCCACCAAACCGACGATCAACGATGTCGTGACCGACGAGCTTTGCATCAGCGTCGTCGCCAAAATGCCGATCATCAACCCTATGAAGGGGTTTTCAGTGGCGGCGAAAAACGCATCGAGCACGTTGTTGCCGAGGGACTTGAAGCCGTCTCCAAGTCCGTTTACGCCAACCAGGAATACGAACAGCAGGAAAAGAACGGCTACTACCCGCGTGAGTGGATGTGTGGCTAATGATGCTGTTGCGGTCGGCGGCCGCAGACTGCCGGTCATCGGATCATTTGTATGGCGTCTGGTCGTGGAGGAAGAACGCTTTAGGTGATACCACGAACGGCAGGAATTTTACCGTTCGATGGGTAACACGCAAGGACACCAACCCAACGTCGTAAGTTGGCTGAATTGAAGCCGCACTTGCCACTACACAATCTTCGGCATATATTCGGTATTATGACCGAACAAAACCCGAATATTAAAGGTTACGTTCCTATCTGTTTGCGCCCGTATCTCCGCTTCTGGGAAAACGACGATTCAGCGCCAAGCGCTGTGTTGCGGTGCCCCGAATGTCGCGAAGCCATCTACCCAAGCTCGGGGTGTTTTTTCTGCCCTCTGTGCGGCTGGAGTCGGTGTGGGTGAAAACACGGTTGGTGAACGGGCGGCACGGAGCGGTATGGGAACCGCCAGAAACGGCAAAAGCACGGCAGTGCGCCCCACCCAATACCGCCTCCTGCCGCCTCCTACTACCTCTTACCGCCCTCGGGTGGAGCGGGAGGGGACCGGGGGGAGGACCAAGTTCATCGAACTCAACATAAAGTCGCTTGCGAACTCCCCGAAAAGCACCGGGATGGCGTTCTGGTCGATCAATCCCTACGTGGGGTGCGAACTAGGCTGCGCCTACTGTTATGCGCACTACGCACATCGGTACGTGGCGGAACGCGCTCACGACGCGGCGAAAATATCGCGCGACGAGTTCACACAGTTATTCAAGCCAAGTAGCGAAACGGCGTTCACACAACACATTTTTGTCAAACAGCGCAAAGCGGTGATACACGCGCTCAAGCGTGACCTCGGACGCATTCACAAGCATAGCTCACCTGACAACCCCGCGACTGTTGCAATCGGGACCGCCACCGACCCATACCAACCCGCAGAAAGAAACTTCGGCATCACCCGTGCTATTCTCGAACGATTCCTTACCACAGATGGACTCGAGTTGGGCATTACGACCAAAAGTCCACTCGTCTGTCGCGATATCGACGTGCTGTTGGAACTCGGGCGCAAGCATAGGGTGACTGTGTATTTCTCTCTGATCTGCAAGAGCACACGACTGATCAGGCTGTTCGAGCAACGCTCGCCTTTGCCTCAAGCACGATTCCGTGCGCTTTCCAGGTTGCGAGAAGCCGGTATCACGGCTGGCATCAACGCTGCCCCCATACTTCCTGGTGTCACCGATTCGGCCTTTGAAATCGAAGCTCTAATGGCCGCGGCAAAGGAAGCCGGCGCAAGCTTCGTCCACCCTTCAGTGCTTCGGATTTACCCGTCGGTGCGAGACGAATTCTTACCGGTAATCGAGCGGCATTTCCCCAATCTGATGGCACGCTATCGCGCCGCATACCAGCAGGGCCGGAATGCACCAGCTAATTACCAAGCCGCAATACAGCGGCGGTTCGAAAAGCTGGCGCGACGGTACGGAATAGACTCAGACGATCCGTTCAAGAAAGAAGAGCAACAGCCGGTCGAACCTGAAGTGCAGTTGAGTTTGTTGTGAAAAGGGCGGGAAACGGGAAACGGGAAACGGGAAACGGTGAGGGCGTACGATGCGCCACGACCGCCGTACCGGCAGGTGGGGCCCGGGGAGGGACGGCTTTACACTCCGACCTCGCCGTTTGCGTCTGGATTCAGCGGTTCGCACTCCGTTGTGAAGAACAACGCCGCCCTGAAACAGCCGAGCGAGCTACGGCCCTGCTGGCGCCCGAAGATTTGCGGCGGATCTGGCAGGTTGGACCGCGCGCGCGGCACTCGGGAGTGCGACCAGGTATGACCGTGAGCCAGGCAGTGGGCCTGTGCCCCTCGATTGCCGTGTGGGAACCAGATCCGGTGCACTATGACGAGCGGTTCTCACAATTGGTGAAGGCATTGGGCAACGTGAGCCCAGCGATCGAACCGGCTGAGTTGGGACGGGTGTTTGTGGGAGTCGATGGGTTGGCTGGGTTGTACGGGGAGCCTAGGGAACAGATAGAGGCGATTAGGCGGATCTTAGATGCAGGGGTGCAGGTGGCATACGCGGCATTAGCGGGATATGCTGCGCATGCCGGGGTGGGGGGCGGTGGGGGCACGCCACAGGGAGTGGGGGGGGGGAAGGGCAATCCCCCCCTACCCCCCTACCCCCCTACCGCCTGTGAGGACGGGGGGTGGGGAGAAGTGGCCCGGCTGGGTTGGGCCCGAGGCAAGTTCGCCGCCTGGGTAGCCGCCACGAGGGCCCGGCCAGGTAAGGTATTCATCGTCACTGACGAGACGAGAGCGGAGTTCTTGGCATCACAGCCTGTGGGTGTAATGCGCATGAGTCCCGACACGCATCGGCGGCTGACGCAGTTGAGCATCAAGACGGTGCACGATCTCACGCGACTCCCGGAGGTAGCGGTTGTATCACAGTTTGGGAACGAGGGACGTCGCCTGTGGCAACTGGCTACCGGTGCGGTGGTCGATCCGGTTGTCGGACGCGAGACGCCGGAACTCATAGTATCGGAAGTCGAATTCCCAAATCCGATCGCTGACCTGGCGATCCTCACCAATGCATTGGATCGACTGATCGAACGCGCCTTACGCCATCCGCGGCGCGCCGGTTGGCGTATCCTCGAAGTGGGTGTAAGGGCGCGTCAAGAACATGGCGCTTCCTGGATCATTCGAAGCACGCTGAAAGATCCATCTGCCGACAAAGATCACATCGCCGCGCCGCTCAAAGCCCGTTTGGCTTCAGCACCGCCGACGGGTGCGGTGGACAACCTCGCGGTGGAGTTTTTGACCTTCGTGCGTGGCACCAACGAGCTGCAACTCTTTGCCCGCGACGCGAACAGCAGTGCGCGGGCCGGCCGGCGCCGCGCTCTCCGCGCCGCAGTCCATGAAATGAAGACGCGATTCAGACACTCCGCCATGTACCGCGTCGTCGAAGTCTACCCAGGGTCGCGCATTCCCGAGCGTCGTTACGCCTTGATCGACTACGACCCGTGAGTCCTGCACCATGTCAACGACCTCAGGTAAACGCGAGGCGCGCCCTAAAACCACCGCACGCGCCGACCAACTACGGCAGCTGAATGTTCCTCGATCTGTTGAGGTCGAGTTGAACAACGCTGGACTGCCGTCGATAATTGCGGACTCCTGCAACGCTGCCACCCTGCAACGCTGCCGCTCAGATAGCGATGCGGAACAGAGTGAGACAGCTGAGAGCGACACAGTTGGAAAGGCGGTCGAATCGATTATCGAGATCTGGCATGTCGATGACGAGTGGTGGCGCGAGCCTATTTCACGAAGATATGTGGAGGTGATTTTGGAAGGCGGGAAACACGTGGTTCTGTACGAAGATTTGATTACTAGCGACTGGTTTATGCAGAATCCGTAAGGGGACGGCGGCAAAGGCGGCAGCTGAATTCCTGCCGCTCCGCACCTCTGCGTCGGGGATGGGGTTGGGGCGGGGCTGCACCTGCACTCAGTTGCTTCCACTTCGGGCCGAAACCATGTACTCCGAACTCCACTGCCACTCGGCATTCTCATTCCTCGACGGCGCCACTCTCCCTGAACAGCTGGTATTCGAGGCGCGGACACTCGGCTATCCCGCACTAGCGCTCACCGACCACAACGGCTTGTACGGTTCGATGATCTTTGCCCAAGCCGCCAAGCAGGTCGGCCTTCAGGCCATCACCGGTGCAGAAATAACCCTGCTGGATGGCTCGCATATCACGCTCTTGGCCGAAACTCCCAGTGGTTACGCTAACCTGTGTCGGCTAATCACCGAGGCACACCTGTCACGCGAAGACAGACGTGACCCCCGCCTTGATTTTTGCTCCCTCGAACAGCTTGCCGAGGGGTTGATCGTGATGTCGGGTTGCCGCACCGGTTTCCTTCCTCGTTTACTGGAACTGAAAGGAGTCACTGCAGCGCGCCGCCTGGCGGAACGGTGTAGAGACCTTTTTGGGCGAGACAATTTCTTCATAGAGTTGCAACGCAACCACGTGCGTGGGGACCGCGCTCTCACGCGCACGCTGTGTGATGTCGCAGACGCCGCAGGATTGCCAGTTGTGGCTACCGGCGATGTTCACTATCACCGGCGGGAGTTGCACAAGGCACATGACGCCCTGATGGCGATCCAACACCGCACCACGCTCGACTCCTCTCACGAGCAACGGCATCCCAACAGCGAATTCTACCTGCGGCCGCTCAAAGACGTTGTAGCGCTCTTTCGGGATCGACCCGACGCAATCGCCAACACGCTCCAAATCGCCGATCGGTGCAAGTCGTTCGACCTCACAAAGGACCTCGGCTACACCTTCCCCGACTTTCGTGGTGCGGGACGTCAAACCGCCCCCCATGCACTTGCCGAGTTCTGTAACACCAAAATGGAGGAGTACTACCCACCGGGATCACAGCACCGGCTGGAAGCCGAGAGTCGACTCCAGCAAGAGCTTCGACTCATCGAGCTGCACGGATTGTGCGGGTTCTTCCTCGTCTATCGGGAACTATTGGAATTGGCTCACGAGGTCGCCGCCGATGTACGACGGGGGGCTCGGCGCGCCAATGCAAATCTCCTACCCGGCCGCGGACGTGGCTCGTCGGTGTCGTCGATCGTCTGCTACTTCCTTGGACTCTCTCACATCGACCCGATTCGCAATCGGCTCTTTCTCGGTCGGTTCCTGAACGAGGAACTCGCATCGATACCCGACATCGATCTCGATTTCCCACGTGAGATCCGCAAGGAGTTGATGCGCCGAGTCTACGAGCACTACGGCCACGAGCATGTAGGTCTCGTCTGTTCCTATCCCACGTACCACCTCCGCTCGGCCGTGCGGGAAATCGGCAAGGTGCTCGACCTCCCTCCCGGCGAGATCGAGAGAATCGCCAAACTGAGTGGCCATCAGTCGGCAAGGGGCGTACGCGAGGAATTACAGAAACTGCCGGGCCTCGAAGACAAAGCTGATTCGCCACTGTGGCGACACTTGGGTGACTTGTGCGATAACGTTGCTGGTCTTCCGCGACACATATCACAACATGTCGGCGGCATGATCATATCCAGTCGTCCACTCGTAGAGTTGGTGCCTCTGGAACGCGCCGCCATGCCCGACCGTGTCATCTGCCAGTGGGACAAAGACTCCTGTGACGACGCGCGGTTCGTGAAGATCGACTTTCTCGCTCTGGGCATGCTGTCACTCGTCGAGGAATGTGTCGAGTTGGTAGCCGAACGTGAGGGACAACCGCCCGACCTCAGCCGCATCGATTTCTCGGACGCCGCGGTATACGACCAAATCTGTGCGGGCGATACCGTCGGCACCTTCCAAATCGAGAGCCGCGCGCAGATCCAGATGGTTCGACGGACGAGACCGCGTAATCTCGAAGACTTAGCCGTTGAAGTCGCATTGGTGAGACCGGGTCCGATTGTGGGCGGCGCGGTGAATCCGTACGTCCGGCGGCGTGAAGCTTTGCGTGCGGCGACTGTCGACAACCGCGTTTATGAATCCCCAGTCGATCATCCTTTGCTCAGAGAAGCACTGGCAGAAACGCTTGGGGTAATTGTCTTCCAGGACCAGGTTCTACAGGTCTGCGAAGCGCTGTCCGGCTTCACAGCCGGTCAGGCAGAGGCGCTTCGTCGTGCCATGAGTCGCCGCCGCTCACTCGAATTGATGGAGGGTTTCTGGGAACAGTTCCGAGACGGGGCAGCGGCGCGCGGAGTGCCAGAATCTACCGCACAGAAGGTTTTCCAGCAGGTAACCGCGTTTTCCCAGTTTGGATTTCCCAAGTCACATGCAGCGGCATTCGGTCTGCTTGCATATCAATCCACATGGCTCCGCCACTACCACCCGGTGGAGTACTACGCGGCGCTGTTCAACAATCAGCCGATGGGTTTCTACTCACTCGACGCTCTCGGAAGAGACGCATGCCGCCACGACGTCGAGGTCAAACTACCCGATGTCAACCGAAGTGATGTTTTCTGCACCGTCGAGGACGGTACGGTACGCATCGGCTTCGGGTTTTTGCGTGACTGGGGTATGGACGTGGCTGAAGAGGTGGTGTTTGAGCGCGAGCGCAATGGTCCCTACCGTTATCTTGCCGACTTTGTTCGCCGAGCACCCCCGCGACTTTCACGGACAGCAATCGAGAACCTGGTTTGGGTCGGTGGATGCGATTCATTCGGCCTCACGCGGCGTGAGCTGCTGTGGCAGGTGGGGCTCTGGTTACCTCCGAAAACTGTACAATCCGATCAAAACCGCGTCCGCCGTCAACTCGAGTTGGCACTCACGCATCCCTACGAGGGCATGCGTTTTCCCGACGTACCCAGCGATGAGCGGCTCCTCGCTGAGTACCAGGTAATGGGCTTCTCCGCGAGCGGCCACCCGTTCACGTTGTTGGGCGACGCGTTGCCGCCGAACATCTTACGGAGTGACCAACTCGACCGACTCGAGCAAGATGCTGACGTTCAGGTCGCGGGCTTGGTGGTTGCGCGCCAACGGCCTGAGACTGCAAAGGGGTTTTCGTTCATCCTGTTGGAAGACCAGGCAGGCATGATCAACGCGATCGTTCGCCCCGACATTTATGACCGCGACCGCATCACAATTCGTACCGAGCCGTTCCTTTGGATCGTTGGGAAGTTGGCGAAGGATGACGGAACGGTGAACGTCTTGACGGAAGAGGTACGACCACTGCAGTTGAGGAGACCAAAATTGGGAAAGCTGTCAGGTGGCTCCGAATCCCAATCACCCTACAAGTTCTTGAAGAACCTCAGGCGGAGTCCATCGAAATCGAGGGATTGGTATTAGGTCGGGACCTCCAGGCCGCGAGTAAGCAAAATCCTCTCGATCGTCTCACCAATCTTGTTGTTTGGGGTCGAGGCACCTGCGGTAATACCGATCACCTTGCCGCCATCAGCGAGCCACCCTGCCAACGCCTCCTCCTCCGTGGAACCCACCTGTTTGTAACGGATGATGTTGGACTGAGGATCTATGCATGACGCGTCGGAGATATGAAACGTGGGGCACCGCTTCGAGCAGAGCTTGGCCAGATGATTCGTGTTGCTGGAGTTGTACCCGCCAATCACCACCATCAGATCTAGAGGCCCCTTAACGAGATCGAGCACGGCATTCTGCCGCTCTTGAGTGGCGGTGCAAATCGTCCCGAACGACCGAAAATGCTTGTCGATGTTCTCCTCGCCATAGCGACCGCTCAACGCCTGCCGTACACATTGCTCGATAGCCAACGACTCCGATGCGAGCATTGTTGTTTGATTTGCAATTCCGACACGTGCCAGATCGCACGAAAAGTCGAAACCCGAGGACACCTTTTCGACGAACTTACCCTCAAGGTCGGTGGAATCATGGCCGCGCTCGATGAATTCGCAGATCAGTTCTGTCTCCTCAATGTCACGCACGACCACGTACTTACCGGCCTCGTACTTCTCTATCTGACTCACCGTCGCTTGTGTCTCTTCGTGGTAGTGCTTTCCGTGCACCAGCGCGGTGAAGCCATCCCTTGCATACTGCTCGACGCGCTTCCAGACGTTTAGAACGGAGCCGCACGTCGTGTCGACAAGCACGCAGCCCGATTCACGAAGGTCCAACAGATCCTTTGTTGTTACTCCGAAGGCAGGAATGATGACAACATCCTCATCGGTTATCGCGGAGTAGTCGAACTTTCCGTCAGCGCCGGGTTTCAAGATCGTGACACCCATTCGCTGCAGTGTCTGGTTTACGTGTGGATTGTGGATTATCTCACCGATGAGGAACAGGCGCCTGTCGGCGAATTTCGTTGACGCCTCGTATGCGTATTCGACAGCTCGCTCGACGCCGAAACAGAAGCCGAACTCTCTCGCCAGGCGGATCGTCAGATCGCCAACGTCCAACGACAAATCGTTTCGTCTGATACGATCCACTAGTTGGCTGTGGTAATCTGCGGTAAGGGTGTCCGCAACCTCACGCCTCAGACCGAAACCCTTGCGGAAATACTTTTCAGTCACGCGATCAACCTCCGGCGGATGTTGAATCTGCGACTGCGGCAGAGTCCGACGCCAAGGTCGAATCGTGTAAGGCTTGGCAGTAATCATGCGCCAGCGGTGCTACCGGAATGCTTTCGAACACGCCGACGTATTGAGTGAGGACGTCGATGCTGATCTCACGCAACGTACTCCTAAACCGCCCACTCACCTCGTCACCCAGTTTGGTGAGCTCCAACACTCCGTCGTACGCTTGGAAACCGAAAGCCTCGGGATCTTCAAAGACCTGAACGGCAATGAGTGCAGCTGGTGCAGCCGGGAAGTCGGCGGCGGCAGCAACCACAGGATACTCACCAACCGGATCGCCCTCAGACATTCGCAGGAGCAAGGCTGTACCGAACCCCGCAGCACCGGCGTAGATCTCCATAATGCCGATCTGCTCGCACAGTCCTGCCTGAGTCTGCCACGCCCCGTGGATGTCATAGTCACCGGCGCTCTGCGTTACGAGCCTACCACGGCGAGCAAGTGGGTAGGACGGCATTGGCGGCAGCTCCTCGACCGTGAGCCGAGTAGTTCCGGTTTTGAGGTTGCTCGGCTTTTCGTTCTCCCCCTCATTCTGCCCACCACATGAAAATGTGAGCGCTGCGAGAAGGAGCACGGGAGCGCTTCGCCGTCCGAGGTTCTCAACGATACTTAACGGTCGCTCTGGCATGTTTTCGGAAGCTAGTAGGGTCCGAAATATATGCCACTGCCGTTTGCCGGCCTCGAAAGTCGAGATGTACGGTGCTGCGGTTGCCCAACCTCAAGAACAGCCAGTCACCGTGCTGCGCTGAACGCGAGGTCGAATCGAACGCTGTTGGAGGGCCTGAGACCTTTCGAGAAGTCGAAGCGCAGCATGCCGTTGAACAACGACAATCCAGCGCCGGCACCTACCATCGGATCGGACGTAAACGTGTCTCCCACATCAACGAAGACAACCGGCGCCCAATACGCCGACCTGCCAATCCCAAAATCGAGCTGTGCCGCCCAAAACTCGCGGCCGATCCGTGAGCCGTATTCGTAGCCACGGACCGTGTGCGGCCCGCCGACCCGAAATGCATGCTGCGGCAATGCGTCCCCGAAACCGACTCCAGCGCGAAGTGTTAGCGTACCTGTCCGGCGAAGGATGCCGAACGGTACCGATGTTTCGCCCCAAACACGCGTAGAGACGATTGAGTCGTTTCCGAGCAGATCGCCGCCGAGGAGAACATTCGCGGGCCCTGCCGTTATCGGGCGCTTGACACCTGCCCTGAGAAAGGTGCCCTCACCGATTGGAGGATTAGAACGGAAGGCACCGGACCCAAACAGGCCGGGGACAGGAGCGTGTACCTCGGTCTCCATCGAATCATGCCGTTCCGCGTGTGCGGTGAATTCGATGTCACGAAGCAGGCCAGCGTTCCATTGGTATGAGAACCCTCCCCCCAGGGCGAGGTGGTAGTCAGCGTCGTCGTGACCGGCGAAGATCGCGTTCATTGTGTTGCCCACACCATGACCGGCAGTCCACGGCTCCAAGTCGTGTACTTCCCTGTACGCTGTGACATCGAGACGACCACCAGGCCCATCTCTGCGCCACATGAGGGAGCCGGTGGGTCTCCAATCTCCGATCCCGAGTC
>JBDGYW010000057.1:0-16144 GCA_039588935.1 Gemmatimonadota bacterium
TGAGTGGGAATGCCTGGGAGTGGGCGAGCGACGCCTACGTCGCTTACGACACCACCGCTCTGGACAACCCCTACATGACAGACGGGAGCGAACGTATCCTGAGGGGAGGGCGTTGGGGCGGCGACGCATTCGAGGCTCGAGTCTTCCATCGAACCTCCTGGCCGCGAAACGACCGCTGCAACAATTCCGGGTTTCGTATCGCGCGCTCGGCAGGTGGACGTTGAGGGTGGCGGTTCAACCTTTTGCGAGGAAACGCGATGACTGAGCGAAGTGTGAGACGAACCGATCGGCTCCTGATGGGCCTCGCCGTGGTGATAGTCGCGTGGGGGATCGCAGGCGTCCTGCAGAAGGGCACGGCAGGGAACGGTGGTTATGACACGGGGTTGGGTGGAATGGTCTCGCGTGTTGAGGAAGACGGTCCAGCGGATTCCGCCGGTTTGAAGGTAGACGACAGGATTCTGAGTGTCGGGAGTATTCCTCTGCAGCATGCTTGGTCCCGACCCGATTTGGACCGCGTGGGAGTCGGTGCGGTTCAGTCTCTGACGGTGGAGCGGGCGGGACAAACCGTGGCAGTCAACGTCGTATGGACGAGCCTGGCCCGAGCACAGTGGCGGTCTCTACTCGTGGACTTCCTTGTGACCTCCGCGTTCCTGGGTTTCGGGCTTTGGGCTATCCTCGGAGCCAGGACTTCGGCCGCACTAGTCCTGGCCGCATTCGGGCTCTGTTATGGTGCGGCAAACTTCGACGGTCCGAGCATTGCGCCCCTCGACGGAGGGATTCGGTTCGTCCAGCTGAACCTCAGCTTCGTCGTCACGGTCCTCCTGTCTCATCTATTACTGATCTTCCCACGCCGGAAGACGGTGTTCAAAAGGGCGTTGCCGGGGTGGCTCGTGTACATACCGTTTCTCGTATTCCTCGTGTTCGGCCTGTTGGAATGGACCATGTTTCCGGCTCTCATCTCGGAGTACCGACTGGTCACCGCAGTCACCGATCTGCTCTACATGGTTCTGGCACTGGTGGCACTGGTTCATACCTGGGCCACCCTGGGGCGGGACGGTCTCCGCCACACCCGTTTCAATATCGTACTGTGGGGTTTGGGTATCGCCATTGGGCCGTTCGTGGTCCTCGGCCTTCTGGGCCTGGCGCTGCCGGACTTCGTCCTGCCCGGTGCCGCCTACCTGCCGCTTCTGGGCGCTGTGATCCCCGGGTCCATGGCGTTGGCGGTGGTGGCCGGGGCTCGTGCCACGAGTGGTGCCGGCATGCATTAGGTGAGGTGCGGACTGATACTCCCGCTCAGGCGGCTCTCGTTGGGAGCTATCCTCCACTGTCCTGGGCCGCCTCGAACACACGCAGCAGATTCCCTCCCAGGATCTTCTCGATGTCCGTCCGGGTGTACCCTCGTTCCAACAACGTACGTGTGATGCCGGGCAGCCCCGCGGCCGACTCCAGTCCAACGGTATGGTACTCCGATCCGAGGAAATCGGAGCCGAACCCCACGTGTTCGACCCCCGCGACTTCGACGATATGGTCGATGTGATCGACGAGATCCTCAACCGTGACGGTATCATCCGGATAGCCGGGCGAGATATGCCCTGGGTAGAAGGTCACGGAAATGACACCTCCCTTTTCTGCCAGCGCCCGTATGATGGAATCAGGGATCTGCCTCGGAACATCGTTCAGGGCGCGCGTACAGGAATGGGAGGCGACGACCGGCTTCATGGAAGCGCGGATGATGTCCATCTGCAACCTGTCGGGGGTGTGCGAGATGTCGATGATAATCCCCAACCGGTTCATCTCTTCGATGACGCGGTTCCCGAACGCGTTGAGCGGTAGTTCGCCCTGATCGCCCTGCCCCGAACCTGGCGTTGTCAGTGAATCGGACAGCAGCGTGATCATACGGATGCCCGCATCGAAATATCGTTCGATCGTGCCGACGTCCCCTCCGAACGGATCCCCGGCCTCCACGCTGAGCAGCACCGCCCGCTTCCCGAGGTCGTGGATCCTCGAGATGTCTTGGGGCGCATAGGAAACCTCCGCCAGTTCTTCGAATCTCCTCACTTCCCGCTTCAGTTCCTCGAGATCGTCTAGGATCCGCACCGATTGCGCTTGTCCGGTAGACTCTCTCCTCAGCAGCGGAAGAGAGAAGAAGACGGCGTCCAATCCACCTTCCTTCATGGTAATGAAATCGAGCTCGAACGGCCCCGTCTTTTCACCCAAGCTCATGGTCTCGGCCGCGCCAGGTTTCGGGTGTGCGTGCGCGTCGATGACGATTGCCTGGTCATGGATCGAATTTGCTCGCTCCCGCGGTGTGCCGCTCGATGTCCTCGTGCAGGTCAGGAACGACAGGGCTGTCACCAGAAGAAACCCGGCACGGAGAATCACGGCAGTATGCATCGGTTACTCCCTTTTTTGGGAATTACATACGCTCAGATTGTCCAGATGATCCCCGCGTCCACGGGGTAGATATCACCGTCACCCGGCCGGACAAGCTACACTGCAACCTTTCGATCGTGCTTGAGGTCCTGCGCTAGATAGACGGTGGCCATGCCACCGCTGCCCATTTCGCCCTCGATGCGGCAGGAATCAGCGAGGGCAGACTTCAACTGCTCCAGGAAGTCGGTTACTTGTGCCGACCTTGCTGGTCCCAACGCAAGCATACACCTCTTCGGCAGACTCGGCTAGCCAGGAAACCATCCGGCCGCGCCGGGTCAGCGCGTCGCCGCGAATCCGTGAATCTGCTACTTTCAAGAGTTGCTATATGAGAGCGGAACGACTCACGCGAGTCTCGGCTCCAGAACTCCATTGACACTCCCAAATCGGACTCAGGACGAGGCCTTTCGCCCGCGCGAGGGTAGATCGCAAATGAAGACCATCATAGAGCCGTTCAAGATCAAGGCCGTAGAACCTATTCGAATGACTACTCGTGAAGAGCGAGTCAAGATTCTGGAGAGCGCCGGTTACAACCCGTTCGCCATCCGAGCCGAAGATGTTCTCATCGACTACCTGACCGACAGCGGCACATCCAGCATGAGCTCGGAACAGTGGGCCGCCGTCATGCGGGGCGACGAATCGTATGCGGGTTCCCGTTCCTTCTTCCGTTTTGAGCAGGAAGTTCACCGTATCACAGGGTTCGACAACATCATACCGGTCCATCAGGGGCGGGCCGCCGAGAAGATCTTGTTCGACGTACTTCACCAGGATGAACCCGGTGTCTACCTGGGAAACACCCACTTCGACACCACCCGCGCCAACATCGAATACGTCGGCGACGAGGCGTTGGACATCGTCATTCCGGAAGGCCTGGTGCCTTCGATGGTGCATCCGTTCAAGGGCAACATCGATCTCAGTCGGCTCGAAGCCTTGCTGGCCGAACACGGCGACAAAGTGCGTGGTGTGATAATCACCGTCACCAACAACTCCGGAGGCGGCCAGCCGGTGAGCATGGCGAATATCCGGGAGGCGTCGCGACTGGCCCACGAGCATGGGACCATACTTGTGATCGACTCGGCACGCTTTGCTGAGAACGCGTACTTCATAAAGCTCCGCGAAGACGGCTACGCCGACAAACCGCTGCTGGGGATCGCAAGGGAGATGTTCTCGTATGCCGATGCCAGTACGATGAGCGCCAAGAAGGACGGCCTCGCCAATATCGGTGGCTGGCTTGCCTGCGACGATGACTTCATGGCGGGGAACGCGCGCAACTTGCTCATCCTCACTGAGGGATTTCCAACGTACGGCGGTCTGGCGGGCCGCGACCTGGACGCAATCGCACAGGGACTGCGCGAGGTGCTGCAGGAGGATTACCTGAAATACCGGTTGCGCTCCACAGCTTACTTCGCCGAGAAGATCGCTGAGGTAGGCGTGCCGATCATCCAGCCTCCAGGTGGTCATGCCGTGTATGTCGACGCCGGAGCGTTTTTGGACCACATTCCGCCAGAGCAGTTCCCAGGCCAAGTCCTCGCGAACGAGATCTACCTCCACGGAGGTCTCCGCGGCGTCGAGATCGGGAGCGTCATGTTCGGCAAGACTGACCCGGACACGGGCAAGATGATCCCGGCACCTCTGGAGTTGGTCCGCCTTGCGATACCACGTCGGGTTTACACGCAGAGTCACGTTGACTATTCAGCCGAAATCATAACTGAGGTATTCGAGAAGCGACACGAACTAAAGGGACTGAAGATGACATACGCAGCACCTTTCCTGCGGCACTTCACTGCCCGGTTTGAGCCACTTATTTGAGAAGGAGCGCTTGAGCGTGACTACGAACAGACGTATTCATCGAGGTGTGTTGTTTGCCGTGGCAGTGGCCTTCTGCACCGCATGTGCAGGCGTTTCGGAAGACAAATGGTACCGGGGCAACACGCACACTCATTCTCTATGGAGCGACGGCGATGCAGCGCCGGAAGCCGTCGTTGCATGGTACAAGAATCACGGCTACGACTGGCTCTCGATCACCGACCACGATGTCTTGCTGCGGGGCGAGCGCTGGTTTCCAGTGACTGAGAGCGGCCGGTTGTCGCCGGCGCGGGTCAACGAACTCCGTGCGAACTTCGGCGACGACTGGATCGTGACCCGAGATGTAGACGGTGTACTCGAGGTGCGGCTCAAGACGCTCGACGAACTGCGCGACCGCTTCGAGGCCCCGGGCAGCTTCCGGCTCGTCGCGGGGCAGGAGATCAGCGACGGAAGCGAGGGAAAGCCCCTGCACTTCAACGTCTTCAATCCCGCGGAACTCATCGCCGTCCAGGGGGGCGAGAACATCAAGGAGACTGTGGAACGAAACCTTGCGGAAGTGAACCGACAAGCCGAGTCAACCGGCAGAAACATGCTCGCGACCATCAACCACACCAACTGGCACTGGGCGCTGACTCCGGAACAGTTGGCCGCGGTTGAAGGCACACGCCTGTTCGAGCTGTACAACGGCAGCACGGGCTGCAACAACTATGGTGATTCGGCTCACCCTGGTATGGACGAGGTCTGGGACATCGCCAACACGCTTCGCCTGACCCAATCAGATCTCGGGCCTCTTTACGGCGTGGCGACTGACGACACTCACGACTACTTCGATTTCACGCCCCCCAAATCTCACCCGGGACGGGGCTGGATTATGGTGCGCGCCGACACTCTCAGTACCGACGCGATCCTGGACGCGATCAGGGAAGGCGATTTCTACTCGTCCACTGGCGTCGAGTTGAAGGACGTGCAGATTGGACCCGAGGAGTACGTAGTGAGGATCGCGGCCGAAAGGGGATTGACATACACCACTCAGTTCATCGGTACGCGCATCGCTCATGGAATACCCGGTGAACATGGCGCAATACTCCACGAGACGACTGAGACAACGGCTGTGTATGAGTATCGAGGAGATGAACTCTACGTGCGCGCCAAGATAATCTCCAGCCGCATGCAGACTCACCCCGCAGCGGGGGAGGATGCGCCCGAGTATGCATGGACTCAGCCGGCCGTGCCCGAACGGTGATTGACGACGAGAAGACACCTCGAGAGGACGTAGCATGGGATTCAATCATGATGTGCTAAAGATCGACCCTGCGCTGGAGACCGAGAAAATCGCTCAATTCCTGGTCGAACAAACACGGACCACATTCCGCAGGAGCGGCGTGGTCGTTGGCCTGTCAGGCGGCATCGACTCGGCGGTGATGGCTTCTCTCGCGGTTAGGGCTATGGGAAAGGAGAACGTGCTCGGACTGGTCATGCCGGAAAGGGAGTTCAACCCGGTCAGTAGCTCCTACGCGGAGGCCCATGCCAAGGAACTGGGGATCGAAACGAAGAAGGTAGACCTCACGGCCGCAGTGGATGCGGTCGGATCTTATGAGCGCCGAGACGAGTTCATCAGGAGCCTGATCCCCGAATACACTCCAGACTGTAGGTACAACATCAGATTGCCAACCGATCTTCTGGAGCGAAGTGCTCTGAATTTCTACACTCTCTGCGTCGAATTGCCTGACGGCACGTTGAAGAAGAAGCGGTTGGATGCCAAGGCATTTCGCACGTTGACTTCGTTCGCGAACATCAAGATTCGGTCACGAATGATCCGTCTCTATTTCGAGGCGGAAACCCAAAGCATGATCGTGGCTGGCACAACCAATCGGACCGAGTTCTTGCTGGGTGACTTCTGCAAGTTCGGTGACGGTGGCACCGATGTCGAACCGCTCTCCCATCTATACAAGGACCAGATCTACCAGATTGCCGACTATCTCGACGTGACGATGGACATAAGGAAGCGTACGCCCAGTCCCGATACATTTAGCCTTCCGGTGTCAGATCAGGAGTTCTTCTTTCGTATCCCTTTCGACAAGCTTGACCTGTTGCTCTATGCTTGGGAACACGAGGTGCCAGCCTCAGAGACAGCGGCCGTCACGAGACTGGACGAGGAAGCCGTGAGCCGAGCATTCACAGATTTTTCATCGAAGCACCGTGCAACTTTGCACTTGAGGGAACTGCCGTATTCGCTTCCGTTCACTCAGTAGAGTTGGACGCGATACTGGAGGGCGGGTAATGGCACGAGACGCCGGTTACGATGTCCTGATCATTGGAGCGGGAATCGCCGGGCTCAGCACTGCACTGCGCCTCGCGGACCGGGCTCGTGTCGCTCTGCTAGCCAAGGTTTCACTCACAGAAGGATCCAGTCAGTATGCACAAGGTGGCATAGCTGCCGTTCTCGATTCGCGGGACTCAGTCGAGGAACATGTCAACGATACTCTGAAGGCCGGTGGTGGGTTATGCAACGAGGAAGTCGTTCGCTACGCTGTAGAACGTGGCCCCGAGTGTATCCGCTGGCTGATCGACCTCGGAGTACCATTTACGAGAGAGTCACGCCCGAACGAAGAATCTCAGTACCACCTCACACGTGAGGGGGGGCATAGCCACAGGCGCATCATCCACGCTGATGACGCCACAGGACGTGCCAGTTCGACGACGCTGCAGCAACACGTCCGGAACCATGAAAACATCGACGTCTTCGAGAACCACATCGCAGTTGACCTCATATCCGCCGTTAAGCTTGGCTTGGACCATGAACGCTGCCTTGGCGCCTACGTATTGGACCGCGATGCCGACAGAGTCGTTACCATTCCGGCCCGTGCTACCGTGTTGGCAACCGGCGGAGCCAGCAAAGTCTATCTCTACACGAGTAACCCTGACGTGTCGACCGGTGACGGAATTGCGATCGCGTGGCGTTCCGGCTGCAGTGTCGCGAACATGGAGTTCGTACAGTTTCACCCAACCTGCCTGTACCACCCTGAGGCAAAATCGTTCTTGATCAGCGAAGCGGTTCGTGGCGAAGGCGGGAGACTATTGTTGCCCGGCGGCGTCGAGTTCATGAAGAGTTTCGACGACCGAGGCGAGATGGCACCTCGGGACATTGTGGCCCAAGCAATCGATAGTGAGATGAAGCGACTCGGCCTCGATTGTGTGCACCTAGACATCTCACAGAAGCCCGCCGATTTCATTAGGGAGAGGTTTCCCACAATTCACGCGAAGTGCCTCGAGTTCGGCTTCGACATGACGAGCGAGCCGCTACCCGTCGTTCCGGCGGCGCACTACACGTGCGGCGGGATAGTCACAGACCGTCACGGCTGCACCGATCTCGACGCATTGTATGCAATCGGAGAGACCGCGCATACGGGATTGCACGGCGCCAACCGTCTCGCCAGCAATTCCATATTGGAGTGCCTAGTCTTCGCCGCATCGGCGAGCGAACACATAGCGAAGCGACTCCCCCACCTCGATGCATCACCACCGATTCCCGAGTGGGACGAGAGCCGGGTCACCGATTCCGATGAGGAAGTCGTCGTTTCGCACAACTGGGACGAACTGCGCCGCGCTATGTGGGACTATGTAGGCATAGTCAGGACGGACAAGCGCCTCGAACGTGCAAAGCACCGTGTCGACAATCTGCGACGAGAGATCTTCGACTATTACTCCCAGTTTCGACTCACCAACAACCTGATTGAGTTGCGCAACCTGGCACTAGTCGCAGAGCTGATCATTCGTTCAGCCGCCGAGCGAAAGGAGAGTCGCGGCTTGCATTGCACGCTCGATCACCCGAAACTCGCGGAAACGGCAACAGACACGGTGCTCACCCCGAAATTGGACAAATCGCAGAGGTGGACACAGTCATGAGTGACACGGATTTTCGGTCGCACAGAACGTTGGGCCGCACCGGACTGGAGGTGAGCCGGATCGGACTGGCTGGAGGCTATAAAGTTCCGGCCCAGGCAGTGGAAAAAGCGGTCGCCGAATATGGCGTCAACTATTTCTACTGGGAGACTCGAAAGCCGGGCATGGGTAAGGCGCTACGCACTCTGAGTGCGGCCGGTCGACAGAGAATCGTAGTCGCGATCCAGACCTACGATCATGTCGGGTTTTGGCTCAGAGGCTCAGTGGAGAAAGCGCTGCGGGAGTTGGCGATAGAGCGGGCGGACATCCTGCTGCTCGGCTGGTTCAACCGCATGCCGTCGTCACGCGTCCTCGATGCCGCGATGAAAATGAAGCAGGAAGAGAAGATCGGATTCATCGGCGTCACTGGTCACAACAGGAGGTTTCATGGAATGCTGGCACATCAGGAGGATTCACCGATAGAGGTTCTCCAAGTTCGATACAGTGCCGCTCACAGAGGAGCTGAGGGAGAGGTCTTCGAGGACCTACCAACGCGTAGACCTGGGATAACCACGTACACGGCAACGCGCTGGGGCAGGCTCCTGCGCGCCAAGAAGATGCCGCCAGGCGAAAAGCCCCTCACGGCAGCCGAGTGCTACCGGTTCGTGCTGTCGCATCCTGCGGTGGATGTCTGCATAGCGGGCCCCAGAAGTGAAAAGGAGATGGATGAGGGACTCCAGGCACTCGACGCGGGCTCGCTCAGTACCGAGGAGATGGAACGGATCCGTCGCATCGGAGATCACGTGCACGGGTAGCTCGGCGGTGAGTCGGCGCCATGCGCAACCGCCACCCATCAATCTCACGAAACCGACGCCTGCTCGGATGCCGTCATTGATCGCTGGAATCACCCCGTACATCCAGATACCTTCTTGAGGAATCCCAAAACAATCCGACTATCGGCACGCCCGGAGGTGTTGGATGGACGTTGAAATCCTCTCGCGCATTCAGTTCGCCGCGACCATTGCGTTTCACTACATCTTCCCGCCAATGAGCATTGGTCTGGGTTTGTTGTTGGTGGTGATGGAAGGGATGTACCTGAAGACCGGTAATGAACTCTACCATCAGATGACCCGGTTCTGGGTAAGGGTTTTCGGGCTGATATTCTCCCTTGGCGTGGCAACTGGCATCGTCATGGAGTTCCAGTTCGGCACCAATTGGGCGGCGTATTCCCGCTACGTCGGCGACATCTTCGGAAGTGCCTTAGCCGCAGAGGGGATCTTCGCGTTCTTCCTCGAGTCGGGGTTCCTTGCGATCCTGCTGTTCGGATGGGACAAGGTGAAGCCAAAGACACACTTCATCTCGACAATAATGGTTGCCGCCGGGGCTCATTTCAGTGCAATCTGGATCGTGGTGGCCAACTCCTGGCAACAAACCCCGGCGGGATACCATCTCGTTGCACGGGGCGATGGCGTCCGTGCCGAACTGACCAGTTTCTTCGAAGCTGTGCTGAATCCGTCGTTTCTAGACAGAATTTCGCATGTCTATATGGCAGCGTGGCAGGCCGGGGCTTTTCTCGTTCTCAGCGTCAGCGCCTTCTATCTCCTGAAGAACAAGCACCAGGGATTCGCGAAGGCGTCAATCAAGATCGCGCTTGTGCTTGCGATTGGCTCTTCACTGTTGCAGCTGGTCACGGGTCACGACAGTGCCGTGGGCGTGGCGGAGAACCAACCCGCAAAGCTGGCCGCACTCGAGGGACATTATGAGGCCAGCGCTCCGGCGCCTTTGTACCTAGTCGGCTGGGTCAACGACGATACTCAGCAAGTGTACGGAATCAAGATCCCAGGCCTCCTCAGCTGGATGGTGCACGGTGACGCCGACGAGCCAGTTACCGGATTGAACGCGTTTCCTCCCGAGGATAGGCCGCCGGTTAACCTAGTGTTTCAGGCTTATCACCTGATGGTGGGCGTCGGCATGTCGCTCATCGTTGTCTCATTGTTGGGAGCCCTCTATTTGTGGCGGGGCAGACTGTTTGAGACACGGTGGTTGCTGTGGATATTCGTGTTCGCGGTATTGGGTCCGCACATCGGGAATCAGTTGGGCTGGATAGCCGCCGAGGTGGGACGGCAACCATGGATCGTCTATGGCATGTTGCGAACCTCCGATGCGTTATCGAGCGTGGTGCCTGCTAGTGAAGTGATCACGTCACTCGTCCTATTCGGGCTGATATACCTGTTGCTCTTCATCCTGTTTGTTTTCCTCCTCAATGAGAAGATCCAACACGGGCCGGAAGACGCTGCGGTCCAGAAGGGCGGGACGGCATGACCTTCGACCTGAATACGACCTGGTTCCTTCTGGTTGGCGTCTTGTTCAGTGGGTACGCCATCTTGGATGGTTTCGATCTAGGTGTTGGAGCGTTGCACCTGTTTACCCAAAAAGATCTAGATCGCAGAATCATGTTGAACAGCATCGGACCGGTCTGGGACGGCAACGAAGTGTGGCTGGTAACTGGAGGTGGTGCTCTATTCGCCGCGTTCCCCGACGTCTACGCGACATCGTTCTCTGGATTCTACCTTGCGTTCATGTTGTTGTTGGTCGCCCTCATTTTCCGCGCCGCGGCAATAGAGTTCCGCAGCAAGCGAGAATCAGCTGCATGGCGGACTATTTGGGATGTGAGCTTCAGCGTGAGCAGCATCGTTTCGGCCCTGCTGATTGGTGTGGCGTTAGGGAATGTGGCCCAAGGCATCCCGCTAACCGCCAACCATGAGTACACCGGCGGTCTGTTGGGATTGCTCCGTCCGTTCCCGTTGATCGTAGGCCTCACTACCGTGTTTCTGTTTGCAATGCACGGGGCGATATTCGTCCTCATGAAGACAGAAGCCGAACTCCATGACATGGTTCGGGGCTGGGTCCCGAAGCTAATCGGACTTTTTGCGGTGGGGTACGTCCTGACCACGGGGCTCATACTCGTATTTGTGCCGCACATGACCACACTGCTAATCGATTACCCAATACTGTTCATCGTACCTGTTCTGAACCTATTGGCAATTGCGAACATCCCCCGTGAGATATCGCGCGGCAACGATTTCAAGGCATTCCTGTCGTCCTGTATGGCAATGGTGCTGCTGATGGGACTGTTCGGGATCGGAATGTATCCCGACATGATCTATTCGAGCCCGATTGCGGACAACAGTCTGACGATCTACAATGCGGCATCGTCCGCGAAAACACATCAGATCATGTTGATAATCGCGCTGATCGGTATGCCGATCGTCATCGCCTATACGGTCAGCATCTATTGGATCTTTCGGGGCAAGGTGAAGCTAGACGCGCACAGCTACTGATTCTGCCGGACCCATCGGAAACCCCGGCGGCGGGCGTATATTCCGTGTTCTGTTCCACTATGGGATGAATGCTTGAATAGGCGCCGAGTTGTTCATTTTGATCATGACTTCGAGGAGAAGCACATGTTGGAAGAGTTGACACTCAGGAAAGCCGTCGAGTTTGCGGTAACGACGGAGCAACTGGGAAACAGGTTTTACGAGAAGATGGCCAAGAAGTTCGCCGATGATAAAGAGATCAGCGGCATCTTTTCTATGCTCGCCAAAGACGAGCTGATTCATGAGAAGCAGTTCCAGAATCTCCTGAACAGAGTCCCGAAAGACCCCGATGTCTCGAGCCAGGACGATCGCTGGGCGCATCTCAGGATCATGTCCATGTCGGAGTTCTTTATGGGTCAGTCGGGGATCTTCAAAAAGCTCGACGAAGTTGAGACCCGTGATGAAGCCCTGCAACGAGCATTCGGCCTCGAGAAGGACACACTCGGTTATTACCGGGCGATGGAGGACATTCTCGGGAAGGATGATACGCTGGCCACGATCATCGAAGCCGAGAAGAAACATCTTGCCAAGGTGATGGAGTACATGATCACGGGCGCAAAGATGAGGGGTCTAGCGGATCCGGGGCCAGACGGTTCGTAATTGAGCGGACCCTCGCCAGGCATCCGCATTCGAGGCGTCCAGCCTACCTAGATCTTAACCGGGAACGATGAGCCCGAGCGACCCATCAGAGGTGGTCGTTCGTGTGTGTTTGAATTCAGTCTTGTTGCAGATACTCGTAGTAAGCTCTGATCGCCGCTTCTTGCGCCGAGGTCTCGATCGATCCGGGTCTCAGTTCTCTCACTCTTGCGATCGCATCGTCCGGAGAATCGCCGAGGTATACGAGATATGTGGCCAGCATCGTCCCTGTGCGCCCGATCCCCGCAGCGCAGTGAACTCCAACCCGGCCTCCACCTTCCACCGTCTGAGTAGTCTTCTCAACAAACTCGATCTGTTGGGTGAGCGTGGGCGGTTGAAAATCGTCAACAGGCACGTGGTAGGATTCGATTTCAAAATCGGCCAGCACGTCGGGGTTGGGGATGCCGACCGTTAGCGATATGAGCAGGTCTATTCCTTGCTCCGCAAGGAATGCGGCATCTTCCTCGATCGAGGCCGAGGCGCCCGGCCTTGGCATTCCCGCCAGCTGATCTTCGATTACCCAGGAGAAACCGTCTTGCATGGGCATGCTTTCGCCGTGGTCTCCAGCTGTACACGCGACAGCAAGGAGTACCGTTACGGTAGCAAAAGAGTGGAGCAAGGGGCGTATCCGCATCACGTAGCTCCCACTGCCATGAATGCGGTATCTAAAGCAACCCGCCGTCAACCACAAGGCGCTACTCGGCCCGCAACGCCTCCACCGGATTGACCTTCGTGGCTCGGCGCGCCGGCAGGTAACTTGCGCCGAGGCCAGCGACAGCAAGTAGAACGGCGACACCTACAAACGTAGCTGGGTCATGCATCTTTGTATCAAACAGAAAATTGTCGAGTACGCGCATTGCAGCGAGAGAAATCGCCATCCCAACAAGGAGGCCCCATACGGTGAGAGTGGCACCGCGCACGACAATCGATCTCACAACATCTGCCTTGCTTGCACCAAGCGCAATTCTGACACCAATCTCCGCAGTGCGCTGGGCCATCGAATATGCCAAGACACCGTACACGCCGATCACCGCTAGCAGGCAAGCGAGAACTGCAAATAGGGATACGAGTCGTGTTCGGAATCGAGGTGCTGCCACAGACGAATAGACGACGTTCTCGAGCTCACGTATGTTCGGAGGCGGCACGGTGGGATCGACCTCGGCGACAGCTTCACGAGCGGCAGCGATGATCAAATCAGGAGCCACACGCACCTTCAGGATCACATCGACGCGTGTCCTTGGCAGCTGCGAAAACGGCATGTACATCTTCGGGTGGGGTTCGACATCAAGCCCTTGATGGTGAACGTCCTCTACCACACCTATCACTGTCCGCCAGGGACGAGGATTTTCAGTCTCGATACTGCCAAGCCGCACGCGACGTCCCACAGGATCCTCTCCAGGCCAGTGCCTATCCGCAAAGCCCCGACTGACAATCGTCACAAGCTCACTTTCGGCAGCATCAATCTCGGTGAAGAGGCGGCCTGAGAGCAATGGCACGCTCAACGCCCTGAAGTACCCCGGAGTGACTGCGCTCCGTTCGATGCTCGTCTCCTCAAGGCCGCTTGATGATTCGATTGTGGTAGTACTCGAACTCATGCCGCCCATGAAGGGCATGTTGTCAGCCGAAGCCACAAGCTGCACTCCCGGTATCGCGCCCAGTCTATCTTCGAGCAGCTGCACATATCTCACCATTTGCTCACGCTGTGGCGCCGGCTCAGGTGGCTGACCAGTGGCGGCGCGCGAGGGCAATGCAAGTGCCTCAGGCGAGATACGCAGGCCGAAGACCACAACAGACTCTGCGTTGAACCCGCGTTCGACGGACGTAAGACGAATTAGGCTCTTTACCAACAACCCGGCACCGAGCAGTAGCACGAATGCGAGGGCAACCTCAGAAACCACTATCAGAGCTTGAGTGCGGTTGCGCCGAGAGCCCCCTGTGTGACCACGCCCTCCATCCTGCAGCATCTCAGCTACATCGGTGCGTGCGGCCCGAAGCGCTGGCAAGGCCCCTACCATCAACCCGGTGACCACAGACGCGAAGGCCGCGAATAGAAGTACTCGAAAGTCTAGCGCAATCTCGTCGACTCGAGGCACACCAGACGGAAGCAAGGCGATGAGTGGTTGGAAGGTCCCTGCTGCGATAATTCCTCCGACCAAGCCTCCCGCTATTGAGATCAGGAAGCTCTCGTTGAGAACCTGACGCAGCAGCCGCCCCCGCCAGGCTCCCATCGCCGACCGAATGGCCAACTCACGGCGACGCTCGGTCGCCCGCACCAGCAGCATGTTGGCGATGTTGGCACACGCGATTAGCAGTACCAGGCCAACCGAACCAAGAAGCACGAGCAAGATGAGTTGCACATCACCTACTACTTCACGGATGCGTAAGACAATACGGACACCATGATCCGGATTGTGGCCCCTCGCTTCTACCAGTCTTTCAGTGAGCGCCTCCATTTCTCGCTGTGCCTGAGCGATAGTGACCTCGGGCTTCAGACGAGCAATGGCATTTAAGAATTGGCTATCGCGCCCGTCGGCTTTGTCGTCATCCGCGAACGTCGTCCAGATGGACGAATTACCCGCGCTTGGAAAGTAGAATCCCTCCGGCATCACACCGACAATTGTGTAGATGGTCCCGCCAAGTCGTATGGAGGTTCCCACCACTGAGGGATCGGATCCAAACCTCCGTCCCCAAAAGTCAAAACCCAACACAGCAACAGGAGTAGCGCCAACTTCGTCGTCTGCGGGAGAGAAAAAGCGCCCCCGGAGCGGAGGTACACCCAGCGCTCTCCACACGCCGGAGCTTACATGTGTGCCATAAAGCATCTCCGGGCGATCGCCGTCAGACGAAGTGAATCGACGATCGTCGTAAACACCAACGTTCTGGAAGACCGGACTCAGTTCCTCCCAATCCTTTAGAACCGGCATCGATAGCGGGAATGAACTCGCCCAGGACCTGAGGCCCGGGTTTGGCTGGTCGAACCAATCCCTATTTACCTGCCAGACGTTAACGAGCCGATCTGTGTCCGGGTACGGCAGCGGACGCAGCAAAACGCCGCTTACCACGCTGAATATTGCAGTCGTTGCGCCGATGCCGACGCCGAGGGTAAAAACGGCAGTGGCAGTAAACCCGGGGCGTTTGCCGAGCGTGCGTGCTGAGAAACGAAAATCCTGGAGAACTCCGCCGGCCAGCTGCTTCCAGGAGAGTCTTGCCGCCCGTTTGAAAACCGACCTACGCCTCAATCGAAACGACGGCGAGAGACAGCTGAGTGCCTGTGCCCAATACCAACGCTTTGCCGCGGCTGTGTCGGTTAGCGCCATCTCCGTAAATCGTTCAGCGAGGCCTTCTACAACAGTATCACGAACCTCTCCAGCCGCAAACAAAACGACGAGAAGTCGTGCAGCCAATGGTGGCCGTTTGGAGAACCTCCGAGGGGAAGACGAGTTCATGACTTGCTCGTACCTTCCTCCAACCTGATACCCACCCAAAGGCTGTCGTACATCTCGCGGGATTGTTGCAGAGCGGTGATCCCATCCGGCAACAGTTCGTAACACTTGCGTGTAAGCCCGCCAGTATCTCTACCCACAGACACTTCTCCTGTGCGGGACGCCACATACCCTTTCTTCTCCATCCGACTGAGCGTGACGTATACCGAGTGTACCGACGCATCCCTGCCTGTGGTACTGCAGATCTCATCGTAGACCGGCATGCCTGATGCCGGCTCGCCCAGCCGCGCCAAGGCGAGCAGCACCACCAGCTCGAATTCGCCCAAGTAGTTCCCTTTTGTCACATCAACCCCCTGAACCGTGTCATGTTAAACAATGTTTAATACGATGAAATTTGTCAAAAGGTTTCGCGGCGTCTCATGGAAAAGGCGGTTGTGGCCTTCGCTGAAGGCCACAACCGCCTGAAATTCGACCGGCATGCTGCCGCTGGTTCCGCAGCACGCTAGTTCATCGATGCCTCTCGGCTGTACACTACCTTACCGCCAACTATCGTATATACAACCTCGGTCG
>JBDGYW010000058.1:0-16932 GCA_039588935.1 Gemmatimonadota bacterium
GACCTCTCTGAGATGGTATTTGATGCTCGATGCCGAGTTGTCCGTTGGAGGCGGAACCCGCTCAGGGAGAATAAAGCAATGCATGACCTGTGAAGGCTAGAGCATGGTGTATTCACTCCCCTCGACGCCTCGACCTCCGCTGCCTAGTCTGCGCTCGGCGTCTAAGGAGAACGAATTTGGACCTACGTGTCGCATCCCCACCAGAAGAGTGCAACCGTTGCAGTGGTTTTCTTGCCGAAAGGCTGTACACGACTCCGGGCATCACGCCGCCAGAGTTCCTCGGGCAACACGACAATTGCGTTCAGTTCTTGCTCCACGGGTTGAAGGAACGCGGCGTCGATTGCAAAGAGACCGTGGACCAATGCATCACTCGGCGGAGTGTCCAGCCGACTAGCCATTGACTCAAGATGTAAGTGTGGCATCACCCAGGTGATTCGGGTTAGGTTGCGCAGTGATGTCACCGACGAATCCGCTCCCATTTCGAATAGGTGTCCCGGGCTACGATTCCATCGATTCGCAGGGTGTTGTCTCGATCAGCATCAAGCTCGAAGGGCTCCTGCACGTTCTCGAGGATGTGGTATCGCTGGAGTGGACCGCCACACGCAAAGTCGAGTCAGTCTCGTTGAACGGCATAAGAGACGAAGTCGATCAGTCTCCCGTCGGGACCTGTGAAATTCCTGTGAGTCTAATTCTGGAAGCGCGCGTGCGCGGTGGGTGGTGGTCACCTAGGCTGGAACTTCGAGCCAACACGCTGGGTGCGTTCGACGGAATTCCCTATGCGCAGCACGGAATCGCCAAACTCCGAGTCCGGCGCCGCGATCGCGAACACGCCAAAGCCATCTGCGCCGCAATCGAAAGCGCTCGGCTTCTTTCTGATGGCGAGGGCACTGGATTGTCGCAACTACAATGACGAATGCGCACGCGGCGGCTGGATCGCCGTGCACCGATCCAGGCTAGCACGTAACAAGGGGACACATGCAACAGCGCCAGCAACCAGACCTGGTTTCGCCCTTTTGGAGGGATCCTGAGACAGTCGATAGGTTTGCGAACCGTGAACCCGATCTACGTCTCGTGCAGCTGCTCGACTCATTCACCGAGCCGCCCAATGTCCGCGTACTCGACCTTGGTTGTGCCGGCGGTCGGAACACTGTGTTGCTGGCGAGCAAGGGATTCGACTTCCAAGCGTTGGATGGCTCCAGACCGATGGTGGCAAGAACTCGCGAGCGACTTGCACCGATCTGTGGTACCACAGCGGCACGTCAGCGAGTGCGCCACGCAGGAATGGAAGACTTGGGTGCGTTTCCCGACGAATCCTTCCAGGTAGTAGTCGCCCTAGGCATCTACCACCAGGCCCTGTCTTTGGCTCAGTGGCACACTAGCGTCGCGGAATCGCGACGTGTACTGACAGAAGGCGGATATGTACTGCTTTCCACGTTTACGCCTGAATCTCAGCCGGACGGCGAACCGCTGCAGCGCGTGCACGAAAAGCGCGACATGTACCACGGATTCTCCTCCGGACCACTATGCCTCTTCACCGTAGAACGCCACGACGAAGCAATGGCATTGCACGGCTTCGAGCCGCATGTACCAACGGAGAAAGTGAGGGTCGCAACGGAGCAGGGCTACCGGATCACCATGAACGCACTTTATCGCAAGTGCGTCGCGGAAAGCAGACTCAATGCAAGCTAAAAAGCGTCACGCGCGTGGGAGAACGATCACATCATGAACAACCTGGAAAACCTCAAACGGGACTTCGCCAACGTACCGGTCCACCGGTTCCTTGGCTTGCGGATGACAAACCCATCATCGGAGCAAGCCACTGTCGAGATGGATGTTTCATCCGACCTGTGTCAGGAAACCGGCGTCGTGCACGGTGGGATCTTGAGTTCGCTGGCCGATGCCACTGCGGCGAACCTCTTTCAGCCATATGTGCCTGAGCATCTGCTCACTACCAGCATCGAGTTCAAGATGAACTTTCTTCGGCCCGTACTCGCGGACCGAGGAAAGCTTGTTGCCAAATCTTCGGTTCTGCGACGCGGTCGAAAGGTCGGAATAGCCGAGGTCGAGATAACACAGGCAGATCAGTTGGTTGCAAAGGGGCTCTTTACGTTCCTGTTCCTGGACAAGACGGAATGGAGCGGCAAGGTTGGCGAATAGCCCGACAACAACCGCACGATCCTGACCCTGCAATCACCCCTTGAGCCAACGGGTTTCCGCAGAGCACCGCTCAACACCAGACAATCCCAGTTACGGACGCTTCGTAATCCAAACAAATCGACCTGAAACCTCGTGTATGCTTTTGCGTAGTATACTGTTGTTAAGTATACTTCTCGATAGTAGAGTGTTGCAGCACTTTGAACCATTCACGTGTCCTAGTTGGTTGGCGGCCCAAATGGCAGAGAACAAGAAAAGACTAAACCTCGACGACCTGCTTCCGCTGAGGCCGGTGGAATTCCTCGTGCTTCTGGTACTGGCGGACGGTGAACGCCACGGATACGGCATCGTACAAGACATGGCCGGGCGGACCGACAGCAAAGTGAAGCTCCTGCCTGGGAACCTTTACGCAGTGTTGCGCAGACTGATGGATAGCGGGCTCCTTACCGAAGCAGCACGACGACCTGCCGTAGATCTGGACGATCAGCGCCGCCGCTACTACCGCATCACGAAGGCGGGTCGGGAGGTACTGGCAGCAGATGCGGAGCGGATGAAGACCCTCGTACAGCAGGTGGAGGCTCGGAATCTCCTACGGGCGGACGCATCATGAAGAAGTCCGCCACCCATCGCGGCAGATCGGCGTGGGAGGCACTCTACCGCCTTCTCATATTCTGCTATCCAGCTCACGTACGCCGCGCAGTCAGTCGGGACATGGTCGATGTGTTTCGAGATATGTATGAGGTCGAACGCATGCGACGTGGGAGGGTTGGTGTCGCCCTGTTCTCGGTCAGAGCCTGCGCTGAGGTGCCGTTCAAGGCGATAACGGCTTATCGTGACTGCTGGTCGAAAACCCTACAGACAAGACTGAGAGACGACTCGAACCTGCCGCGCAACGGCCACCATCTGGAATCCATCATTCTGGACGTGCGCTACGCCCTGCGTTCACTGCGCAAACGCCCACTCTACACGGCTGTCGCCGTGCTGACTCTTGGCCTGGGTATTGGTGCCGCAACAGCCATGTTCAGCGTCATCGACGGTGTGTTGCTGAGACAACTCCCGTATCGAGATCCTGGCCGGCTGGTGACCGCTTGGATCGGCTATCCGCTCCGCGGCCAATTCGTGAATCTCAGGGACGACCAGTATCGACTCTGGCGAGCAAACAACACGCTATTTGAGGATGTGGCGATATACAATGCGAATGCGTGGGGGCACGGCACTCTCACCGGCTCTGGTCGGCCCGAGCGAATTTCATTAGGCACCGCCACCGCATCCCTCGCATCCGTACTTGGTGTGAATCCCAACCTCGGCCGCTGGTTCTTGCAGGGCGAGGAGGGAACTGAGCCCGGAGATGCAGCTGCGGTTGCGGTGATCAGCCACGATTTATGGACGCGCGTGTTCGCGGCACAGCACGACGTTCTCGGTCAGACGATAGAAATCGACGGTATCCACCGCTCAGTAGTGGGTGTGCTCCCAGAGGATTTCCGACTGCGCTGGCTCACCGACTCACCTCTCGGAATCCGGGAAGCCGCGAGCAAGGAAGTTTGGTTGCCTTTTGGTCAGTCGTATGACTGCATAGGGTGCGGATCCAGCATGTACCAGGGCATAGGAAGGCTGAAACCCGGCGTAACCCTGGAACAGGCCCAAACCGAAATCTGGACAATCCTCGAAGGCACCGCGTTCTCTGACGGAATGACGATCAGACTTGTTCCACGCGAGGAAGATGAGACGCGAGGGCTGAGTTCGCCCTTGGTATTGCTTCTTGCGGCGACCGGCCTCCTGCTGTTGATCGCCTGCGGCAACATCGCGACCCTGTCACTGGGAGAGGTGCAAAGCCGACAGCTCGAGTTTGCGACACGTTCAGCGCTCGGAGCGCGCAGTTGGCGAATCGTGCGTCAACTCCTGACCGAAAGCCTCTTGATTGGTCTGTTGGGAAGCACAGTTGGGGCAATCGCCGCTATCGCGGGAACACAGGGTTTGCTCATGCTGGGGCCGCCGATTCCCCGAATCGACCAGGTAGGAGTGAATGGTGTCGCACTGGGGTTCGCCGCGGCGCTCGGTTCCGTGGCTGGCTTGGTTTTTGGAACTGTTCCATCGATTCTTGCCGCCCGGAGTTCAGTCGGTTCGGCGCTACGCTCGTCCGGACGTACAGGTACTGCCCGGGCCCGCCGATTTCAGAGGGGCGTCGTGGTCTTGGAGGTAGCACTCACTGCGGTACTCCTCGTAACCGCTGGACTTTTGACCCGTAGCCTGTCGCGTCTACTCTCCGTCGACCCTGGGTTTGCTGCCGAGCGCCTTGCTACCGTCCACGTGTCGCTTCCAGATAGCCGTTACGACACACAAGAGTCACATGCAGCGTTCGTCAACGAGGTATTAGTCCGGCTGGACGCAATCCCCGGCGTGCAAGCTGCTACTGCGGCGAACAACCTTCCGTTCCCCGGTACCACATCCGGATGGGGTGTTCGAGATGAAACCACCGACCCGAGCCTACCGCGCCTGAGCGGGAAACTGTTTCATGTCGCACCAGGATTCCACGAGATGAGGGGCATGCGGATCGTCGACGGGCGAACGTTCACGGCTGCGGACGGTCCCGACGCGCCGTCGGTAGCCGTCGTGAGCGAGGCCTTTGCCCGTCGCCTTTGGCCCAACGAGGACCCCATTGGTCGCCGTCTGGTGTACCCGTGGACTACTGTCACGGTGGTTGGAGTCGTCGGTGACGTGCGGAGAGAGACTCTCGGCGCTTTGCCTGAGTTGGTCTTCTACGTTCCGTTCTCTCAGTTCACGCGACCGGACGTGAGCTTCGCCGTGCGCACACCCACCGACCCAACGCAAGTAATTGTCCAGCTGCGCGATGCGGTATGGTCAGTCGACAGCGACCTTGCAATCACTCACAGCGGTACGATGGCGTCGCTCATATCGACCTCGGCAAGTGATGAACGGTATCGTACGCTGTTGATGGGTGCTTTCGGAGTGCTGGCATCGGTGCTGGCCGCCGTCGGAGTCTTTGGCGTGACCGCGCGGGCCGTAAGGCTTCGAGCCAGGGAAATGGGGATTCGCCTGGCACTTGGAGCAAGGGAGACCGGCATGATGACGACCATCTTGCGCGGCTCGATGGTTGTCGGCCTGCTCGGCACAGCACTCGGTATCCTCGCCTCACTGTGGGTAAGCCGTCTGGTGTCGGGTCTTCTGTTCGATATCGAGCCGTCAGACCCGCTCACGTACACCGTAGTTGCCTCCTCGCTGTTGGTCCTCTGTCTGATTGCGAGCTATCTGCCCGCACGACGCATCTCCAACGTGAACCCCGTGGAGGTACTAAGGGCCGAGTGATGGAAGCGAGAACTCGGCCTATCGACCGCTACCACCCGCTATCGGCATGTCAAGAGGAATCACGCCTGACGGCGTCTGCAAGTAGGCTCGTCCAGCTTGAAGGATTGCGCGCCCGAACGGCTGACCTGACAGCAGTACAAATCCGTCCAACATCGTCAAGCCAGCCTGACCCGTCGCCGTGCCCCTGGTCCGCTGATCGGTCTGCACTTGCACGTTCTGGAAGCGGTATTCGTCCCCGCCTACTCGTAGCACGTTGTTGATCACAGCGTTGAATCTGCTGGCGCTTCCGCGCTGCGAGGGCAACAAACGCAGGCTGGTCGCTGAAGCCATGGACGAACTGTGGCGCTCATGCACCTCGACCTCAATACCGCCACCGCCGATGGTGCCGTTGAGGTCATATTGCGTTTGGGAATCCTGTCCATCGTAGCCGGACGAGCCTGAGGTTTGCCCTATCGCTCTCAGGTTCAGGTCATAGCGCGTTCCAGACTGCATATACCAGCCTCGGACCTGGACCTGAAACTGCGATCCATTGAACTGCGCCGACATCTCACCCTCTGCTTGGCCCGGAAGTCGGTGCAGGTATTGCAGCACGTGCGGGCCCATTACCCACTCAGTCGCGGTTCGAGCCTGCATGTTGCCTTGCGCTTGCCGCACGACAAACTCGTGCAACTGCTGGGTGCCGAGGTTCACCACCAGGCGATCGCTAGGTTGAGGGGAGTACTGGAAGCCGCCGCCATACACCGCCGTCAGCGTCCCAGTGTTGGTAACCTGTCCCATCATACCGGCACCCGAGAGTGCAGTTGCCTGGTAGACTGCTTCGACCACCAGCGCGCGCGATAAGTAGGCATTCATCGCCAAAACTCGCGGCAGCCCGAATGCCACCGGGAGAGCAGTAGCGACATCTCCACCTGTGACCGCTGCAGAAGGGTTCGAAGGTTTGGGTTGTATCAACTCCACCTCGTTCGACGGCTGAACCTCAGGTCCGCCGGAGCGCGAGAACACGATGGTCTGGCCCGTTCCGTAGTTCGGCTCATTGTTCGCACCTGCCTCAAACAGAGTCAGATGCAAATCACCTGCGTCAAACTCGGCAGCAAAATAGAGCCCCGTATTCCCGGCCGTCACGGTGCCCAGGATCGATCCTTCCTCCAGCAGTCCGTTAAGCGTATAACTCACACCATCCGACGCGAGCGTGCCGGTCACCTGCCCCGACGCGTCTTGCGTAAGCATCAGAGTGATCGTACCACCCGCGTCGATTCTGGTCGCGAACGTGCCGGAGTAGTTCTGTGCATTGGCCATGGTGCCGACGAGCGAAACCATGAGCAGACAGGCAGGGAACGTGCGCATGGACTACCTCCAGAAAGGCGGGACGTGTGTGTCCAATGGCTCTGGCCCACTATGCACGATACGGACCCTTTCCATGGCTCGTCAAGAAGGCAAGGCCAGTGAGGGAACCTCGTCGGGAGGATGATCCTCGAGCGTCGAGAGAACCTCCAGGATTCGTTCGGGAGACCTTTGAAACCGTTCGCCATGTCACCCCGTATTGACATTATAGGGATCATCCCTATAGTTTTGATCCCCGCAATTCAAAGGACGCCCAGATCGGAAGTTGTCATGAACGCGAACGATCCATCAACACTGCTGCCTCTCACATCCCTCACGTATCACGTGCTGCTGGCTCTCGCCGATGAAAGCCGCCACGGGTACGGAATCATCAAGGAAGTTGAGGAGCGAACGAACGGGCAGATGGAAATCGAGACTGGAACGCTCTACGCCGCCATGAAGCGGATGCGCGACGATCAACTGATCGAGGTCGTACCGCAATCAAAGAGGCCCGCGGGCGAGGACAGCCGCAGGCGCACGTACCGTCTGACGCCATTCGGGAAGAAGGTCCTGAAGGCGGAGTCCCAGCGACTCGCGCATCTACTCGGCATCGCGGCGGAGAAGAAGGTTCTGCCGGTAGCACAGGCGTAGAAGGAGTCGAAGACCATGCTGTCAAAGGCGTTGTTTCAGATCTACAGGCTTTTCCTGCTGGCATTCCCGCGCCCGTTTCGTGCCGAAAGCGCCCCGGAAATGGTCGAGACCGTACGTTCCAGGCACGCGGCGGTACAGGCCCGATCCGGATCGATTCGTTTGCTGCGGTTCTGGATCAGGGAACTGGCGGCTCTGCTTCGCACGGGCATCCGCCTCAGGCTGTCGCAGATGAGGCCATCGCGAGATTCCCTGAGCCACGCAGCCGCTCGATCGTGGTACGACCTTCATCACGCCCTGCGAGCCGTCCGCCGCAGTCCCATGTTCACGACTACCGCGGCCCTGACCGTAGCTCTGGGGATCGGATCGGCGACAGTGATCTTCAGCTTCGTTCAAGCGATCCTGCTCTCGCCGCTTCCGTACCAAAGCCCCGACAGACTCGTTCGCATCAGCACCATGTGGTTCGGGCAACGCTCCACGAGTCTCTCGGAACCAGAGTACCATGGTTTCCGAACCGGTGCGCGTAGCCTCGAGGCCGTTGTCGCAACACGTTATGCGCCAAGAACACTCCTGCACGAAACACCCAGAAGGATCACCACACTTCAGGCGACACACGAGTTGTTCCCAGTCCTCGGCGTAGCTCCGCAAATCGGGCGTGCGTTCACAATCGAGGAGGAGCTTCCGGACGCCTCCCCGGTGGCGTTGCTGAGTCATGGACTGTGGTTGGAGATGTTTGGCGGCCGGCCGGAGGTAGTCGGCCAATCAGTTGACCTTGGCGGGAGACCGGTCGAAGTGATCGGCGTCATGCCTCCGGAGTTCCGATTCCCCACGCCCGAAGTGGCGATCTGGACACCGTACCCGCTCGACCCTGCGAGCCTGGACTATTGGAACAACCACTACCTGCACGGATATGCGCGGCTGGCCGACGGTGTCGATCTCGAGACGGCACGGGTGGAAATCCGAGCGATGGGCGAACGATTCGTGGCGGAAAATCAGGAATTCCTGAGCGGCTTCGGCTTCGGCACCGATCTCATGCCGCTTTTCGACGACGTCGTGGGGGAGGCGCGCACTCCCCTCCTGGCTCTTCTTTGCGCCGTTGGTTTCCTGCTGCTCATCGGGTGCAGCAACGTCGCGAACCTGCTGCTGGCCAGAGGCGAAACGCGCAAGCAGGAGATCGCCGTTCGCACCGCGCTCGGTGCATCGCGGCGACGAATCCTGGTTCAGCTGTTGTTGGAGAGCCTGGTGCTGGCGGGTATCGGCGGTGCGATTGGATTGCTTCTGGCACCTCTGGGGATCGCGAGTCTCAAAGCGGCCGCACTCGACACCATCCCGCGCATACATGACGTGGCGATCGAACCGCGCGTTTTGTTCTTCGCCGCCGCTGTTACCGCCCTTACGGGGCTCATATTTGGCATGCTGCCGGCCCTGACGACTAGCCGCTCCGATCTACAGACACACTTGAAGGAAGGTGGGAGAAGCTACGGCGGCTCTCGTCGCGGCAACCTCAGCCGTCGAGTGTTGGTCACGGTGGAAGTTGGCCTCTCGGTCATACTGGTGATCGGAGCGGGCATCATGCTGAAGAGCCTTGGGAACATGCACAGGATCGACACGGGGTTCAGAACCGAAAACGTGCTGACCATGCGTTTGAGCCTGCCCAACGTCGGCAGCCCAAGTGAGGAGACCGTCGTCTTCTACGAGGACCTCCTGGAAGAGATCGAAGCCCTGCCGGGCGTCACGGGTGCCGGCGCCATAACGCACCTGCCGCTGCTCGAGGGACTCGGGACGCTGTCAATCCAGATCGAGGGACGCGAAGTGGCCACCATAGGCGAGGCGCCGAGCGCGGAGGTGCAACAGGTCACTCCCGGGTACTTCCCAGCCATGGATCTCAGGCTGCGTGAGGGACGGTTCGTCACGCGTGCCGACAATGCCGGCAATCGACCGGTGGTGGTCGTCAACCAGGCCTTTTCGGATCGGCAGTGGCCCGGGGAGAGTGCGGTTGGACGTCGGATCAAACTCTACTCCAGCCGACTCCCATGGCTAGAAATAGTGGGAGTCGTCGGAGACGAGCGCCACAACGGTTTGCTGAGTGAACCTCGGCCGAGGATGTACATGCCTCACGCTCAATCGATTGAGGCGGCATACGGCACCTCGCTCACCATGAACGTCCTCGTGCACGGCGAATCGGTGGAGCGGCTCGCCGGCCCGATCCGCGCGATCGTACGAGATAGGAATGGTGCGGTTCCCGTGTACCACGTTCAAACCATGGAAGACGTCAGGTCGGCGGCGATGGTTGACCGAAGCTACCCGACCGTGTTGTTGACGGTGTTCGGGCTGCTCGCGCTCTTCCTAGCCTCGGTCGGCATATACGGTCTCGTGGCGTTTCACGTGAGCCAGGCTCGGCACGATATCGGCGTCCACCTCGCGCTGGGTGCAACAGCCGCCGATGTGCGGCGTAGCGTCTTCAGCACCGGGCTGACTCCCGTCCTGGCCGGCATCGGTGCAGGGCTGGCCGGGGCCTTCATTCTGATGCGGTTGATCGGCGGACTTCTGTACCAGGTCAGTCCGGCCGACCCCACGGTGTACCTGGGTGTGCCCGCACTTCTCCTGCTGGTGGCGGCTTCGGCCAGTCTGATTCCGGCGGCGCGCGCGACCAGGCTCGATCCAGTCGACGTGTTGAGGGCCGACTAGTGCCGCGGCGCTTCTTGTTCGCGATATATAAGGTTGCCCTCCTCGCTTACCCGAGGTCGTTCCGCCTCGAGTGCGCTGACGAAATGGTCGAAACCCTGCGCGCGCGCGAGACGGACATTCGTCAACGGGGCAGCGTCGTACGGTGGGTACGCTTCTGGACGAACGAACTCCTCGCCCTACTTCAGTCCGGAATGCGGATGCGTGTGGCAGCGGTGCGCATGCGCCATGCATCAAGTCGGGCAAATTGGCTTCCTCGCCGCGGCGGTGATTCAGTGGTCTTTTCGATCCTGCAGGACCTGAAATTCGCAGCACGCTCATTCCGTAGAACTCCAGCGCTCACAGCGGTGGTAGTCATTACGTTGGCCCTGGGCATCGGCGCCAACGCAGCGGTACTGCCGTTTCTGTACGGGATCCTCCTGCGGCCGCTTCCGTTCGAGCAGCCCGAGCGGCTCGCATTCCTCTTCGAGAACGGTCCGGGGTTCACCCAAGCGTCACCGTCGTTTCCCAATTTCGTGGATTGGCGTGAGAGGAGCACATCGTTCGAGGACATGGGAGCCTGCTGGGGAACGAGGCGCACTATTACAGGAAGAGGCGACCCCGAGCAGCTGTCAGGACGCCTCGTTTCTCACAGTCTGTTCGGAATGTTGGGGGTCAGGCCGATTTCGGGACGCGCCTTCCTCCCTGAGGATGACGTTCCCGGAGCCGCTGCGACAGTGTTGCTGAGCCACGGCCTTTGGGCGCGGCGTTTCGGCAGCGATCCGGCTTTGGTGGGACAGAGCATCCTGTTGGACGGGGAGCCACACACAGTCGTGGGTATCATGCCCGCCGGGTTCCGGTTTCCCGACCAGGCCGAATTTTGGGTACCCTATCGGAGCAGCCCGACAGCCGGCCGCCGCGGCGGGGCAGCCCGAGTGATCGGCCGGCTGCAGAAGGATGTCACGTTTGAACGAGCGCAGAGTGAAATGAGCGCGATTGCGGCGCAGCTGGGACAGGAGTACCCCGCCACGAACGCTCAGCGTGGTGTGGTAGTACGGCCGCTGGCTGAAGACATACTTTGGGGCCATCGAAGGCCTGTGCTCATCTTCTATGCCGTCGCATGCATAGTGCTTCTGTTGGCGTGCGCCAATGTGACGAACCTCCTGCTCGCCCGATCGGCAGAACGGCGCAGAGAAATAGCGATGCGTTCGGTGTTGGGCGCGAGCAGATCGCGCATCGCCGGTCAGCTGTTCACTGAAAGCTTGCTGGTTGCTTCGCTCGGTGGACCTCTGGGTATCCTGATCGGAGTGTGGGGGCGCAACGCGGCACTTGCGGCCATGCCCGAGCCGTTCCCCTACTACTTCCGGTTCGACATCGGGCTCCCCGTCCTGTTGGCGATAGTGGGGACCACGGTTCTATCGGGTTTCGTTTTCAGTCTGGCTCCGATTTTGGGCTCAGGATCCTACGCATTGTCAGAAGGCCTTCGCGATGGCGACGCTCAGCAGGGCAGCGGACGTACAACCAACCGTGTCCGATCGGCACTCGTCGTATGCGAGATCGGGCTTGCGCTGGTCGTCCTCGTTGGTGCCGGGCTTCTAACCCGAAGCTTCCTTGTGCTTACAGCGGTTGAGCCGGGGTTCGAACCGGAAAACCTGATATCTGTACAGTTGTCGCTTCCGCGTGCGTCGTACCGAGAAGAATCGCAACAAGCCGAGTTGTTCCGCGAGGCTCGTGAGCGCATCGGTTCCGTGGCCGGCGTAGTGGGCGTATCTGGCGTCTCCAACCTCCCTATGGCGGGGTCAAGTCAGAGAACGAGCATCTACGCCGAGGACACACCAGTGCCGGCGCAGGGTGAAGAGGACTTTTCGCTGAATCGACAGGTTCAGACCGGATATTTCGATGTGATGGGTATCCCCTTGTTGAGCGGCCGCAACTTCGATGAATACGGGGTCGGGCCGCCGGTCGTGATCGTGGACCAGGCTCTGGCCTCGCACCTATGGCCCGACGAGAATCCACTGGGCAAACGGATCAAGTACGGAGCTTCCGACGACACACGTTGGCCGTGGATGGAAGTCATCGGCGTGGTCGGCAACACCCACCAGTTCTCACTCGACGACGGGGCCGAGAAAGGCATGTACAGGCCGTTCATACAGGAGCCGATGCGGCAGCAGACTCTGGTCATACGGACTGCCGGCGAACCCGGATTGCTCGCCGATCAGATCCGCCGGGAGATATGGGCCATCGATCCCAACCTCCCGCTCGATAATGTTTGGACCATGAAGCGACTCGTGCGCGACAGCTATTGGGAGAGAACCGCACAGATGTGGCTGTTGTGCGTTCTGTCCACCATCGCGATTCTGCTAGCCGCCTTCGGCGTTTACGGAGTGGTTGCGCATTCAGTGAGCCAACGCACGCGCGAGTTCGGCATCCGCATGGCCCTCGGAGCAGATCGACTCGAGGTAGCGAGGCTGGTGGTCCGGCAGGTGGGCCTTCTGGCAACCATAGGGCTGGCATGCGGAGTAGCCGTCGCGTTGGTGGTGATGAGGTTCGGGTCGGCGCTGTTGTACGGGGTTGGCTACACCGACACGGCAACATACGGTTTCGCGGTGATGGGAATGGCGGCGATCGTCGTCATTGCCGGTTACGTACCGGCGCGGAGGGCGGCGAGGTTGGATCCGGCAGTGGCGTTGAGGGGGGAGTAGAGGCGGCAAACGACCGGTCGTGAGAAACCCACCCTGACGCACGCACTCCACGCCGGTGCAAATGCAGTGGACCTAAATCGGGGGCACCCCATGCTCGTCGGCCCCGTGGAGGTTTGGGAGGGAGTGAGAACCGATGTCGATTGGGGGGCGGCGGAGAGACGATAGCGGATGACTCCCAGGTCGCGTTGACCTACCCGAGCGGATTCCCTCCAATGCCTTGTCAGTAGGCTCCGGTCGAACTGGTGACACTCACGTAGCAGGCTCTCGGGAAACCCCGAGTGATTCGTTTTCATAATCCCTCCCTTCACTGAACAAACAGCTTCCAGGCCGGAGCCGAATCATATCCCGCACTCGTGGTCAGACGGGTGACGTTCCCTGACGCGACATTCACGATCGCTATTTCATCGTCGTTGTTTCCGTAGGACGTTTGAAACGCAACATGTTCACCATCCGGAGACCAGCACGGCACGAAGTCGTTCGCCGCATTGGACACCAGAGATCGCTTGTTGCTGCCGTCCGAATCCATCAGCCAGATATCTTCACCGTTGCCCGAGGACACATATACGATCGTCGCACCGTCAGGCGACCAGTCCAGGTAAGAGTCCCGCGCATTGTTTTCCGTCAAATGCCTAGCACCGCCGCCGTCGGCATTCATGACGAAGATTTCGTCATCTCCTCCATTGCGGTTGGAGACGAACGCAATTGCTCCACCGCCCCGGCCATTGAGCGGCGTTAAGTCAGGATCGAGACCGGGGTCGGGTTCAGTCCCGCCGTCCGTACAGCTACCGAACAGTGGAGTGACCAGGAGTGTGAGTAGGGCGGAACGAACAGTTCTCTTCATGAAGGACCTTCTCCAAGGCTTGGCGATTTCTGACGTTCACGTAGGAATGCAGGCGTAAGGGCGGCGGTCAGTTCCCCTCTATGTGCCCGTGGGCCGTCGCACCGAGGAGGCGAGCGGTCGTGTTGTGGTGCTGTATCAGAATTCCGGCCCAGGCCTGGCCGGGGTCGTCGACGACCTCCAACGGTTGGCCCATGTCTCGAATCCGCGATATCACCGCTGTGCTGAAGGAGCCTCTCAAGATCAGCTGCGGAATCGAGCCCCACCATCGAGCGTACAGGAACTTGGGCAAGTCCATCGACGAACTGGGGGTGAACCCGTGCGCCAGGATGTTGTACATGTTCTGGATGTTGACCGAATGGAGCCCGTAACCGGCGGAGCCCGACGCAAGCACCGGACGGCCGTCTCTGAGGACGATACTCGGGCAGATATCGTCGTAGTGGTAGTTTCCCGCCCCCTCGACGGCCATCGGCGCCTGCGCCATACCGGCGATGTCGGGAATCGAGACGCCATCGACGAAGATGCCCGTACTCCCCCAGGCGCCGGTGTTGATCGTATGCACCACCGCGGCCACGTTTCCCACGTCGTCCACCACAAGCTCGGCAGCCGTGTGATTACTCCGCCCTCCCGTGGCCGCAACGACACGCTCCAAGTCCGACCACTCCCCACTCTGGATCCTTGCCCACGTGTAGCGCGCGGACGCCTTGGTCAGCCTCGCCTCCTGTGAGAAATCACCGCCCGGGAAATAGCTCTCGGCCACCATGGAGGTGTTGAGAAAGTTCCGGTACATGGGGCCAACTCGGATGATTCGGATGAACTGAAAGAGGTCGTCGGCCGAGTGGATGTAGTGGCGGGAAGAATCGAGATCGGACCACTCGATGAGATTGAATGCCTCGACGATGCCTACACCTCCAGGCGCCGGAAGCCCGATGGAGTAGATATCGTACCCGTTGAAGGTCGTGTGAGTCGCTGCCGCGAGGTTGGCCCGGTATCCCTCCATATCATCCATCTGGATCCGTCCGCCCTCGCGTTGGATGACATCGACGAACTTACGTGCCCAGTCCCCTCTGTAGACGTAATCGGCTCCCTCCGCGGCAACCCGCCTCAGCGTCTCGCCCAGCAGAGGCTGTCTGAACATCTCGCCGGCCCTGTGTCGCGTGCCATCCTCCTGGGTGAAGACCGCGACCGCCTCCGGCTGAAGCGAGAGAATGTGCCAGTTGGCTTGAACGACGTTCGCGAGCCAGGCCGGCATCGGAAATCCATTCTCCGTCAGATCGATCGCAGGCTGAAAGACCTCGGCGAACGGGAGTTGTCCGAAGTTGTCGTGCGCGGCCTGCACACCGGCGAAGAAGCCCGGCACCATGGCCGTCCGGCCGCTGGCCGATCTAGGAATCGTGAGAGGGTTCGTCTCTCGCAGTGGTACCCTGAACCCGGCGTTCATTGAGTGCACCTGCCCGGTACCGGCGTCGTAATACACCATGGAGATCACGCCCCCGAAGCTGACGGCCAAGCCCGCGAGATGGACTATGTGGGTCATGCTCGACGCCAGCACCGCATCGGCGGCGTTACCCCCCTGCGAGAGCATGGCCATGCCGGCCGCGGTGGCCCTCTCCCCCCCCATGCTCAACACCATGGCGTTGTTGCTGCCGGCGGAGATGTGGTAACGGTTCCAGACTCCGCTCCATATCCTGTCGGGCGCCTCAGGTAAACCGCTTCCATCGTCACCAACGGGGTTGGCCTCGCCGCAGCCAACCCACAGCAATGCGAAACAGATCACCCCTCTCAAGAACGACATGTCTGCTCCATTGAATGGTTGCCGGCCATGTTCGGATCGAGGCAGCCAGTCGCGGCATGGGTGTCAAGCGCGTCGCGTGGCCGTTTCCCTCATCTCTGCCTGCGGCCAGGCCTGTTGAGAACGATTGATCGGGAGGTTTTCTGACAAGTCCATGCACGCGCCCCGTGGCGGACGTTGCAATCTGAGACTGTTTCGGCCTCGGTAATCCGAGTTGGTGTCGTTACCGGAATCCTTGCCGCAGGACATGGAACCACTGAAGGCTCCGGGACAACGGCGACCTAACAAAGCGTACCCAGCTCAGACCCGAGAGGCTTCGACATGCGGAAAGACGGTGGGGTCGCTGTGAGATGCGGCGCGAAAGCAACGAAGTCTATGAGCGTTGGAACTCCGCTGCAGGTTGCGAGAGGCCGCTGGATGGCTGTGATGGTGCTGAACCTCTCTGCATGCGACACCTCTGTGCACCCCAACGTGGAGGTGGCCGGCTTCCGTTTCGTTCTCAGCTCAGGGTCGACAAGGTTGGCAGCACCCCGCCTCTGCGCCGCTTTCACTGCACGTTTGTGGTGCTTCACTGCAGGATCGTTGGTGCCCATCAAACCGCGTCGCTTAATTGGACCTCGCTAGTGAGACAACCCGCGCACATCTTCGGCACACGAGAGCTGAAGCCCCAGGAGAGCGCCGAATCCCGCAGATGGCGGACGACACTATACCGCACGACGGAGTCAGACGATGAAGAACCTAAAATCTCGACTTGTACTGTGTCTGCCTTTTCTGCCACTTCAAGCCTGTGTTTGGTCGGAAGGACCCTGCCTGGTTCTCGTTGAGGGCGGCTCGTTCCTGATGGGCGATGTGTTCGGGGAGGGGAGGCAGGATGAAATTCCGACCCACCTGGTGACCGTTCACGATTATCTCCTCTCTCCGAACGAGGTCACGGTGGCGGAATTCGAGGAGTTCGTCGCAGAGACCGGCTACGAAACCTCCGCCGAGGGCACATACGACCCAGATGCGTATCGGGCGACCATCGAAAGGGCTGCCTCAGGGCAGCTGTCAAGGCAAGAGATGCAGGAACTCCGCGACGAGCTGCTGCGATACTCCGGCGCCGGCTACTGGGCGGCCGAAGAGCGACAGTGGCAGGGCTACAACCCGGAGACAAACTGGCGGAATCCGGGGTTCGCGCAGGCTCCCGACCATCCGGTCCAGGCCGTTTCCTGGGACGATGCCATCAGTTTCTGCAACTGGCTGAGTGAGAAGGCCGGGCTGCCGGTTGCCTATGACCTGGAGACCGGGGCCCTCCTCGACGGTTCAGGAAACCCCACGAGCGACCTGAGTGCCGTCAGAGGATACAGACTCCCAACGGAAGCAGAGTGGGAATATGCGGCCAGAGAGAGAGGGCGAGATGTTCGGTTCGGGACCGGAAGCGACACGGCTCGATCGTCGGAGATGAACTTCCGCGGGGATGAAGGTGAACAGCCGTTTACGGAACCGGGATC